>DMTJ01000216.1 GCA_003477185.1 Lentisphaeria bacterium | reverse complement strand
TAGCCAAAATCCATGCTGTGCGAAGAATTTCACAGCTCGAAGAGTGTCGGATGTTCCCGCACGACCTCGGAGGGGCGGCGGCGAGCCAGCCGCGGCTGGCGGTTGGTGCTCCCGCTGTCGTCGCCTTCGAGATTGGTGAGTACTTCCTTGGCGCGCGCAATCACGGGATTGGGCAGGCCAGCGAGCTGGGCGACGTGAATGCCATAGCTGCGGTCGGCAGCTCCGGGCTTGATCTTGTGCGTGAAGACGACGCTATCGCCTGATTCGCGCACGGCCACGTTGCAGTTGATGACTCCCGTGATGGTGTTGGACAACTGCGTGAGCTCATGGTAATGCGTGGCAAAAAGCGTGCGGGCGCGCTTCTCGGGGACCAAGCTGAGATGTTCTGCCACGGCCCAGGCAATGCTGAGACCATCATAGGTGCTGGTGCCGCGGCCGATTTCGTCTAGGACGACGAGGCTGCGGCTGCTGGCGTTATTCAGAATATTCGCGGTTTCTAGCATCTCGACCATGAAGGTACTCTGGCCTCGCGCGAGGTCATCAGAGGCGCCGACGCGGGTAAAGATGCGGTCTGCCAGTCCGATCCTGGCGGCTCGGGCTGGCACGAAGCTCCCGATCTGCGCCATCAACGTGAGCAGCGCGACCTGCCGGATGTAGGTAGATTTACCAGACATGTTCGGCCCAGTCAGGATCATCAGCTGACGGTCTTGACCGTTGAGATGCGTATCATTGGGGACGAAGCGATCTTCGGCCAGGAGATGGTCGATCACCGGGTGGCGCCCGTCCTCGATAGACAGCTCGAGGTCATTGCCAACACTGGGGCGGACGTAGTCGTTTCGCTGTGCGATCTCCGCAAACGCTGCGAGCGCGTCGAGATCGGCGACCGCTGAAGCGGTCTCCTGGATTGCGGCGGTCTCTTCAACCACCTGCGCGCGGACGTTCTGAAACAACTCGTACTCGAGGGCCTTGGATTTGTCTTCTGCGCCTAGGACTTTATCCTCGATCTCCTTGAGCCCGGGAGTAATGAAGCGCTCCGCGTTCACGAGGGTCTGCTTGCGATGGTAGTCTTCGGGAACCAAGCTGAGGTTTGCTTTGCTAACCTCGATGAAGTAGCCGAAAACTTTGTTGTAGCGAATCTTGAGGTTCTTGATTCCGGTCCGCTCCTGCTCGCGCAATTGCAGTTGGGCGAGCCAGGTCTTCCCTTCGGTTGCGGCGGAGCGAAGCTGATCCAGATGCTCGTGATAGCCGGTACGAATGATCCCGCCATCTTTGACGGTGAGTGGTGGTTCATCGCCGATGGCGGTGGCGATCAGCTCGCAGATCTCGGGCGCGTCGTGCAGGCGGTCTGCGATGTTCGCAAGAACAGCCGGCGAGGCACCGTCCTGAGCGCGCAGCACGTCTCGCAGCCCAGGAATCGCGACCAGGCCACGCTGCAGAATCAGCATGTCTCGGGCATTTGCCGAGCCTACGTTGATGCGGGTGATGGTGCGCTCGAGGTCGCGAATCGAAGCGAGTAACTCGCGCAGTTCCACGAGGAGTAGCTGGTCTGCCAGCAGCCAGGTTACGGCGTCATGGCGATCTTCGATGGGCTCACGCTCCAACAGCGGCCTGAGGATCCACTCCCGGATACGCCGGCTGCCCATGGGCGTAATGGAGCAATCGAGGACGGATAACAACGTCGCGTCGCGCGAATCGGCAAACAGCGGCTCGACCAGTTCCAGGTTTCGCTGCGAGACACGGTCGATGACCATGTAGCCGTTGGCAGCGTATGGCGTCAGGCGGGTGACATGGTTCGCATCCCGCCGGAGATTGTTGCGCGCATAGTAGAGCACGGCGCCCGCTGCGCGCACGCCCAGTGGATACTCGCGGCAGCCGAAGCCGTCCAGCGTGGCCACCTGAAACTGACGGTGCATGGTCTCGCGGGCGACGTCATCGTCGTAGGTCCAAGCATCGACAGGAGTCCAGACGATTCGGGTAGGGACATTGGGATAGCCGTCCGCCTCCCAACGCTGGTGGAGAGACTCGGAGACTAGGCACTCGGCAGGCTGCAAGCGATACAGCTCGGTCTCAAGCTGGTCGAGCGACTCAGCATCGGTGAGGCGAAACTCTCCGGTGCTGATGTCGAGACCAGCAATGCCAAAGCGGCCGCGCTTGCCTTCGCAGATGCTGACGAGAAAATTGCTGCGGTTGTCGGGGAGGACGCTGCCTTCGACGATAGTGCCTGGCGTGATAATCTGGGTGATCTCGCGCTTGACCAGGCCCTTTGCCTGCTTGGGATCCTCCACCTGCTCGGCGATCGCAACTTTGACGCCGCCAGCCAGAATGCGCTCGAGGTAGCCGTTGAGCGCATGATAGGGAATGCCCGCCATGGGGACACCGCTGCGCTTGGTCAAGGTGATGCCCATGACCTCGGCGCCACGGGTGGCGTCTTCGAAGAACATCTCGTAGAAGTCGCCCATGCGAAAGAGCAGGAGGATATCGTCGGCTAGTTCCGCCTTTACATCGCGGTACTGGCGCATCATGGGCGTAAGCTTGGGGTCAGGCATCGTCGGAAGCGTGCTTACGGTGCGATTGCTGGCTGATCATCGGCCGGATAGCCGAGGGAGGGAGGCTAACGACCGCCAAACTTGTCGAGCCCTTCCAGGGCTTTTCCGGTGCCCATGGCAACGGCATTCAGAGGCTCCTCCGGAATGGTCACATTCAGATTCGTCTGCTCGTAGATAAGCTGGTCAAACCCAGAAAGCAGGGCGCCGCCGCCAGCGAGCGTGACACCACGCTCGACCAAGTCAGCAGCCAATTCCGGCGGACATTTTTCCAACGTGCCGCGTACTGCCTCGACCATGCCTTGCGCAACATGGCGAATGACGGGAGTGAGCTCTTCGGAGCTGATGACAACAGAGCTTGGCAGGCCGTTGGTCAGGCGTCGCCCGCGGATCTCCAAGGTGCGCTCGCCATCTTCAAACTCGCAGCAGCTGCCGATATCAATCTTGACGCGTTCTGCGGTCCGCTCACCGATAGCGAGACTGTGCTCACGCATCACGTATTTCATGATCGCGTCATCGATGGAGTCACCGCCGATACGGACGCTGAGCGCATCGACGATACCGCGCAGAGAAATCACGGCGACTTCGGTGGTACCGCCCCCGATATCCACGATCATGTTGCCCTCAGGCTCCTGCACTTCTATGCCGACGCCAATAGCCGCAGCCATCGGTTCTTCGATCAATTGGACATCGCGAGCGCCAGCGCGGACGGCGCTGTCCTTCACGGCGCGCTCTTCAACCTCTGTGATTCCGTAGGGAACCGCAATGAGCACGCGGGGTTTAAGCAGGTTGGTACGCTTGTTGACTTTGCGGATGAAATGCCGGATCATGTGTTCGGTGATCTCGAAATCTGCAATCACGCCGTCCTTCATCGGCCGAATTGCGCGAATGTTCCCGGGCGTTCTTCCCAGCATTTTCTTAGCATCGCTACCGACCGCCAGCACCTTACCGGTCTCAGTATCGATCGCAACCACGGATGGCTCGTTAAGTACGACCCCCTCGCCGCGCACGTAAACGAGGCTATTGGCGGTACCTAGATCGATGCCGATATCGCTCGAGAAAAAGGACTTGAATCTGTCAAACATAACGGGAAAATGGCCAGGATCGGCAGTTGGTTGCAGCAGAGCCAGAAATCTACCACACTCTTTCCTAAAAGAAAGAACCAGAGTTGCAGTCTGGTGATTTCTTTTGCCCACGACCGCACGGATCATACGTCCTGTACGCGCTGCTAGGCCGTAGCGGTGCAGTCGCGCGATGGTAGAATGCATGAGCTAGGAAAAATCAGCTCTGACATTTCGGTTGACGATGAAGTATGTCCCCCTTTCCTTTCTTCTTGTGATGATCACCTTTTCCGCGACGGTCTTTGCGTCCTCCTCCTCCCTCACGGCCGGGCTTCACGCCCTGGCTCATGTGCGCGTCTCGTCTTGGCTGGATGAAATGCAGGGCCGCGAGGACCGTACCCGGCAGCGCGTCGCGCGGGCGACCAGCCAGAGCCCACGGGTAATCCGCAGGGCACTGAGCGACTGGACGCTGATGATCGACACCATGGACCGGCTGCGCCAGACTAGGAAGGAGGTGACGCTAGGATGGGATTACGAATGACAAAAACCAAGACTGTAGTTTTGCGCTCCGCACCCGTTGCGCCCGAGCGATTGGTCTACGACAGTCACATGCATACGCCGCTGTGCAAGTAAGCAGTCAGTCAACCCGAAACATACGCAAAGCGAGCCTATGCCACTGGTCTGAAGGGAATTATTTCTCACCTGCCACGCGCCGTTAGCAAGCAGCTATTCTACCGCGGCTCGCATGTCCGAGAAGGAGTTTGATGTCTGCATATCGCTGGTGCGCAGTACGGCAGAGGCCTGAGCTGGCAGGATCGACGTACGCATCGGACTCGAGAGTGATTACCTCCCGGAACTCACG
>DMTJ01000598.1 GCA_003477185.1 Lentisphaeria bacterium | reverse complement strand
GCGGGGTATAGACGAAGCCGAGGAAGAACATGACCATCATGACGCCTCGGTGCCACTCGATCAGCCAGCCACAGAGCATAATGTAGCCAAGGGTGGTGACGACGTAGGTGATAATGACCCATTTCCAGGGGATGTCACCACGCTCGGTGGGGTTGGTCGTTCGCGATGGCTCTGCCATCGCAGCCTGTCGCTTCCTGCGCGTTCGCTTGATGCTGTAGAAGACCTGGAAGAGGCCGGCGATAAAGATGGCTAGGCTGACACCGATGCCGAAGCTAAAGTAGAAGTCCATCGTGTTCTTGTACAACGTGGCCACGGTACCATCGCCAGGCGTCCACATGTCGAGCACGTTGGTCTCGACCAAGATTGGGTTGAGAATCATGGTGAAGACCAGGCCCAGGAAGCTGCCGACCATTGCCCAAAATGGCAAGACCATACCGGTCACGATATTCGCCACATCCCAGCTCCAGCCAGTGGCCACGGCTGGTAGCCACTTGCCGGTCGTCGGGCTCCAATCCACAAACGGCAGCGGAAAGATCTGCACCGAGGTGCCGGTGAGCGCAGAGGTCACGATGGGCAAGAGATACAGGACAGATCCATAGGAAAGTCCAATTGCGCCGCCGATGGCGAAGGTTCGCCATCGCCAGCTATCTTCAGCCTTGTCGGCGCTGGCCTCGTCTGAATCTTCGGCCAAGGCCATGATGCCCTGAGCCCCGATGGGGGCCATGGGAAAGGGAAGCTTCTCGATGTCGCTGGTGATCCGGAACAGGCCATAGCCTAGCACCATGTTTTTGAGGCTGGTGACAAAGGTGCCGAGAAAAATCAGCAGGATGGCTGGCAGCCAGTCGGAATGGAAGAAGGAGCGCTTGGCGTAGGAAACAGAGTCGACTGCGGGTGCCCACCAGTCAGGAATATCTCCAGCAATGCCATGTTTTACGGCTGCATCGCTGCCAATAAAATATTGGTTCCAGAGCAAGCCGGAGAACGGGGCTCCCATAGCGGCCCCAGCCATCCAATAGAGGACGAACAGCTCGGACTTCTTGAGCGTCCGGTGGGCGCGCTTGGCCACTTCGATAAAGAGAATGACCGTCACCCACTGCGCAGCAGGGCCGATGCCTTCACCAGCCAAGAGACCCATGTACAAGGCGCCAGGCACCATGACCAGACCGATGAACATGGCCCCCAGCATGGAACTCCAGCTGAAGCCCTCTTCAAAGGTGTCTGGGACCTGCATCAGGTCCCGGTACATCTCTAGTTCTTGGTCAACTTTTTCTTCGTCAGCCATTGGCCACTCCAGATTGCGCTGCTTGCCTCCCACCGCCGATCGATTCGAGCGTGCGCAGGCGGTACATTTCTACGGTTTCTTTGGGCAGGGCGCGCCACAGCAGGAACTGGGTCCGAAGGTCGTCCAAGAGGACCTTGTTCTGACGGGCCCAGTCGCGCGGTTGGCCCGACTGGCGCACAATCTCGATTCCCACTTCATCGATTCCTTCGATATCGCTGGGCTTGCTGAACAGCGAGAATGACTGTGTGACGCCAAGGTCAAAGGGGGCCAGGGCCAGTTGGGCGTCGAGTTGTAATTGGCCGTCGTCTCGACTTTTAAGCGACGAAGATCTGGTCATGAATGCCCCCATACCGACGTCGCTACAGGCGTCAAAATGCTCACGCAGAAAGCTAACGACTCCGGTAATGTCGTACTGGCTGACGGTAAACGGGAAGGTCAGGGAAAGGCAATCGCCGACGGGTGCGGGTGGTTTCCAGGAGCGCAAGACGCCGGGGTTGGCAGATTTTGAGGCTCGAATTGCGGGGTAGATCGCGCTGATCATAACGGTGCCCATGACGATAACGATGGTCACGATCGCATTGGTCGAGGAGAAGTTCATCTCGGGCAGATGGATCATGCCCGTATTGGCCACGAGCTCAAGCCCTTTCATGCTGCCCTGTGCGAGCAGGTAGCCGCCGAGGCCGCCGATGATGGAGTAAATCAGCGCTTCGGCAAAGAATAGCCCGGCGACGTGCGGTGGGGCCAGGCCAAGCGCGCTGAACGTGTAAATTTCCTGTTTACGATCCGCGACGGAGCCGAGCATCGTGCCGAAAATCACCAAGCCGCCCAGAAGCAGGGGGAAGAACAGAGATTTGACGCCGCTGGCAGCCAAGGCGGTGCCGAGGACGTTGCGGTAGACGCCATCTGCTCGGGTCCCAGTCACAGGAAGAGGGAGCGCGCGTGCCAGGTCCTGCGCGAGCTCGTCAGCGGTTTCCAGTGTGTCCGGGTAGAGAAAGATGCCGCGCACTGGGGCATTGAGTTTTCTGGCAGTCTCGGTGCCGACAATGACCACCGCGTCTGCGGCGATGGCAGTAAAGGACTTTGCGACGTTCGCAGCAGCTTCGAGATCTTCGGCTGCTGGCGCCTGCATGGGGTCTTCTTGGGAGAAGTCGACAGGCAGGATGCTCGAGCCATCAATGTCTTCTAGCGACGTCAGCTTTGCGGTGGGCAGCAGCGCACCGACAATCAGCGACTGGCCGTTGAAGATGACCGAGTCACCGGGGGCTACCCCGACGCGTTGCGCGGCAGCAGCCGTGAGCCAGACGCTCTGCTCATGGGCAGCCGTAGATTTGAGGATTTCTGCGATCTCGGGCCGTCTGGCTGCCTCGTCTGCACCAATGCCGAGGATGCCGTCGAAATTTACGAGGCGGCTGCCGTCCGGGGTGCCAAGGACTGCCTGCAGGCTCTTATTTTGCTCAGCACTATTCCAGCGGCGCGTTGTGACGGTTACTCGGTTCTGGTAGAGCGTGCTCACTGTCCGCGCGGTTTCTTCCGGAATGGGCTCCCAAGACAGGTCGTGGGTGCTGACTGCCGGGTAGGCAGGAGCTGGCTGCACGTAAAACTGAAGCACGGCGCGTTCAGCGCCGAACGACGCAAAACCAAGAATGGTGAAGGTAAGGAGGATGATCGTCAACGCAGTCAGGGCAGTGCGCAAAGGCCGGCGACGCATGGAGGAGACGCCCATGCTCATCGCAGCCAGGATTGTGCCAAGTCGAGAGACGTCAGCGGCATGAACGGTGGTTTCCAGGCCTTGCAGGACACGTAGCTCGGTCTGAAAACGCTGCATGATGATCACGATCACCATGGCAGCGAGCACAATGATGGTGAAGCCGAGAAAGATGATGACGGGTGTCTGGGAGATGGCGAAGGCCGGATGGCTGACATACAGCAGCAGAAAGGTGGCGAGGAAGAAACCGACGAACCAGAGGATCTGCTTGTGAATTTTGGTAGAGCCCAGCAGCAGCCTTTCGAGGGAGAAGGCGAACGGCACACTCAGGGCAAGGAGGACTAGGACAGCCTTGACCAGATCATCCAGCATGGCCCGCACGGGTGTGTAGGAGCGATGCTGAATCCCGAGTGCCATGGAATGCGCGGCCTGTTCGATTTCGGAGGATGTGTACGGCTCAACTGGCCGAATCAGGTCCTGTGCTCGGCCGTGTAGCTCCTCGAGGGACTGATTACTGATCCCACGGTTTCGTAGCAGGTCTAGGCGTGATTCGTTTAGGGTCCAAAGGTCAATGGCTGCGCTCGAGACCACAGATGAAGGGAGTTTACCCGATACTGGGATTCCCTTGCCCAGCGCGCTTCCGGTCGTCGCGACCTCACCTTCGGCTCCTAGAATAGAAATGGTGGCCCGGTGGCCCGCCTGGAAGAGCTTGACGCGCGTGATTTTTTTGGGACAGAACCAGGAAGTCACACCATCGGTCGTGAGGACGGCGCTGCGTTTTGGCTCAAGCTTTCCGTCTGTTCTGGCGTCCAACACGTCAGCTTTGAAGGTGGCGTCAAGCGTGGCTGGCAGGATAACGGCGCCATGACTTACGTCGAACAGATTCATCCGTTCGTGAAGCTTGGAGGCGCTGTCGTCGGCCAGGGCGCGAGTGACCGCACCACGGTCGTCGAAAGTGGCGGCAAAGCCATAGACCCATGACGGCCGCCGAACGCTCGGGAATGGCCCCATTTCGAGGGCACCCGAGTGATCTGTAAAGGCAAAAAAACCATCGTGAAATCCGGGGATGTGCTTTGCCTGCATCGCAGCTGCGTGATCGCCCAGCTGCGACCAAACCATGACGTTTACCGTGCGTTTATTCGGCATCGAACTGCCGCCTGCGGCGCTTACCGCCAGCGCGCCCCTAACCTTATCCCCGTCAAACTCGGGCCAAAGGTAGAAGGCGCTTGGGCGAATCCCGCGGGCGCTAGAAATCATCGGCTCATCGATCAGCTTGCGCAGGAAGGGCTGCAGGTCGGCGGCCAGCGCGGCAAGGCGCGGGAGATTCAGCGCGGCGACGGTGTCCTGGGGGGTGCCTTCGCGAGGGCGTGAGTCGAATACTGTTGCCAGCGAAATGTTGTAGATTCCCTGCATGCCAGCGATAGCACCGCTGTGCGTGTAGCGGGATGTCCCCATGATCGCGTCCCCTCTGGCCAGGCTGCCGTCGAACGATTGTACGGCCATCATTTCGGATCCGCAGTCTGCGGCGGCGGACTGACAGGCGGCGCCGATGCGCGAATAAAGGCCGTCAATATCGTACCCGGTGCGCGAGAGCGAAGCGCCGCCGATGGCCACGCCCCAGTGCTCGCTGGCATCGCTCAGGGCAAGTGAGATATGGAGGGAGACAAAGGGGCCTCCGGCCTGCTCCAAAACCGCTGCCTCTGCCACTTGGGCGAGGGTTTTCGTAGCCAGTTCTTCCTTGCGAGCTTGGATATTTTCCTGAAACTCAGTAATTAGCTGGCTTCGACGCTTGTCAACGGTCTCATTGAAATCTGCTGGGTCTTCGGTGGCCACGAACCGACGCATCGTATTCCATTCGGTTTTCTCCGTCGCCAGATCCTCAATCTCGGCTGCATGGTCTGCCTTGTCCCGTTCCTGGGCGAGGCGGAGTATGCCGATGTCCTCGTTGAGTCGGTCGACTTTCTCGGACGCCAAGTCCTGCATCTCCTTCAGAATCAGCGCGCCTTTGTCGCCACTGAACGGGTCATCTTGGGCTAGCTGCTCCAGCACGGTTTCCCAATGGCTCTGTTCGTCCTGGGAAGAGGTCTGGCGGATGCTCAGCGCAGCGTTTCCAAGCAGTTTTTCACGCTCAAAAATACGGTAGAAGTAGCCGGCACCGAGATGTCCCCAAGCGTCCGCATCCAGGAACGCGAAGATGGTGTTGCGCCGCGGGGGATTGGCTTGGTAGTCGCGGGCGATTTGGAGCAAGGCGGCCATGTTTGCGGCATTGCGTGCGCCCGGGGCGCGGTGTGGGACCTCGCCTGACGAGTCGAGCGGTGCCGAAAGTATCACAGACTCTGGACCGCGATCCTCGTCATAGATGGGATCTGTCCCTCGTACGACTGCGATGACGTTGGTCGCGATGGTCGGTGCCCAGTTCGCACTGACGTGCAAGGTGACTGTCTGTGCCACGGGCAATGCGGAGCGTGGGCCCCCGTAGTAGGCGCGTATGAGGTTGGCTGGAGCCAGTGAATGTTGTGATTCGCGCGAGGTATCTCCGGGGGCGCCGACAAAGATAACGGCCTGGGCTCCGCAGCGAAACGCATCACGCCAGCGGTCTCCGTTTGCGTAGTCCATCACCACGATCATGCCGTCCGGCAGCGGGTGCGGATAGTTGGCCAGCGAGCCGTCGCCTACGTCAATCAGCCAGCCGGTAACCCCCTCGAGAGGTGTGACTGGCGGAATGATCATATTGGGCGCCATCGGCTGCAACTGCAGCGACTTCCCAGCTGCTACCAACTCGTTACGCCCGGCGGCATACTTGGCAAAGCGGAATGGCTGTTCAATCGGGGCTAGGCCTGCTTCCTTGAGCTGGCTGATGACATAGGCATGTGCCGCGTCGTTGCCAGGGGTGCCCAGCAGGCGGGTGGGGGTGGAAGTCAGCGCCGCTGTGTCCTCGCTAAATGTCCCAGCGTAGAGGGAAAGACACAGGCTTAGGCAAGCGGCAAGAATTTTGGCAGAACCGATTTTCATTCGTCCTCCTCGCCTTCGATGGCGCCAACCTCGATGTTGACCTCGTCTCGGCGAGCGATGCGCTCGATGCCGCCATCGCGAATCCAGATCAGGCGATCGCAAATAGACAACATGCGGTGATCGTGAGTGGCACAAATAATGGTCACCTGCTTCTCTTCGTTCACACGCTGCAAGATGTTTAGCACTTCCTGGCCCGTCCGCAGGTCCAAGTTGGCCGTGGGCTCGTCGGCCAGCAAGATCATGGGGTTATTTGCCAGTGAGCGGGCAATGGCCACACGCTGTTGCTGGCCACCGGACATTTCGATAGGGCGATGAAACCAGCGGTCTTTCAACCCGACCAGATCGAGCAGTTCCATGCCACGGCGTCGCGCCTCATCAGGATCTACTCCCGCGAAAGCCATGGGCGTGGTGACGTTCTCCAGCGCGGTCTGGTACTGGATGAGATTATAGCTCTGGAAAATGTAGCCGATCTTGCGGCAGCGCAGAAACGCGAGTTCTCCGGCTGACAGCTGGGCGACGTCTACCTCGTCGATGAAGACACGGCCAGACGAGGGGCTGTCCAAGCCACCGATCATATTGAAAAAGGTACTTTTTCCGGAGCCGGACGGTCCCATAACCGCGATGAATTCCGAAGAATGGATCGTCATGTCCACACCGCGTAGCGCCTGCGTAATCACACCCTTTCGGTCGTATTCCTTCTTCAGGTGGACAGTCCGAATGATGACCGGGGCGTCGGTAGAAGCAGCGCCAGCAGGAGCCGCTGCTGGCTGTTCGGTGGATGTTTCGCTCATGCCGGCGCCCTTACCTTGGGGAATTCTGGAAGGTGCTTCTTCATTCTACGCGCATCGCCTCCATCGGGGCGAGGCGCGAGGCGCGGAGCGAGGGATAGATGGCGGCAGCAATGGCCAGCAGGATCCCCACCGCAACGGCCGCGAGAATACCGAGCAAAAACTCGGTGACGCTACCGGCGCTGATCGCGCGGCTACCATATACGGTGGTCATGCGCATGAGCCCAATTCCCATCCCCAAGACCGACCCGACTGAGCCGCCAGCCAGTCCGAGTAGGCTGGCCTCAAGCACGAAGGTCAACATCACGAAACCATCCAGCGCCCCCAGGCACTTAAGGGTGGCAATTTCCTTGAAACGCTCGGTGACAGTCATCAACATGGCGTTAGCGATGCCGACACCACAGACCATCATGGAGATCAACAGCAGCCAGCCAAGGCGCGGGCCAAGGCCAAGAAAACCACCACTGATCCCGGCGCCGAGGGCTGCGGCGGATTCCA
>DMTJ01000260.1 GCA_003477185.1 Lentisphaeria bacterium | reverse complement strand
AGGCTGTCGTCTTCACCAAAATCAATCGTATAGTTCCCGTCCAGCACGTAATTATTCAACTGACTCGGGACATTGGTACCATCGACAGGAGTATTATTGGATCGAAACTGAGCGCCCCCCTGAACTGCCATGGCCGAAAGGCTCAGGCCATCACGGATGTAGCCGAGGTTCGCCCCATATGCCAGACCGCCAAAAGCGTGCCATAGCCCCGAGGCTGTGAAAGGACTGACCGTATCGGTGAGGCCGAACGGCGTCGCCATTTTGCCGACACTCAGATATGCTGGGAATTCGTCGAGATCCCCGAACATCACGTACCCGCGGCGTAGCTGCAGCTGGTTTCGTTCAAGAGCCGTAATGCTACCTTTCCCGAAGCTCTGCTCAGGATCGTACAGTACCTCGGCATAGCCAGTGATCCAAGAGCCCAAGTTGGCTGTCAACCCCAGCTGCGCTGAGTGGATTACCGCCTCCGAAGCACTCTCGGCGACCTGATTGGAGGCTGTCGGATGCCGCATCAGATAGCCGAACTTTCCCTCTGTGTTGCTGCTCTGGATGTTGGCGATCGCTGTGACCGCCCCGCTTGCCACGACGGTATCAGGCGCAAGATTTCCTGCCTGTTTCTGCTCGAGAAGGTACTGCTGCTTCCGGTTGATCCGGGTCGTGGGGTCGAGCATATCGTAGCCGTACTCCGGAGCGATGCGCAACACCCCATCCATTGCTATCGGCCTTGCCGCGACCGAACTCGCCGCGCCTGACTGCGACGTATCCTGCGAGCTTTCCAACCGCGACACCTTTGCGCGGAGCTCGCGGTTCTCCTCTTCCAGCCGTTCCAGCCGGGCGGCAAGTTCCTCCAGCGTCACTGCGAATGCGGGAGCTGTCGTGAAAAACAAAAGAAGGCAGCTGACGATGAGCCAGCGTAGGCGAGGAGTGACGGCCATGATGGAATCTCCCGGGGTCTTAAATAGCGGATAAGCTACACGAACGCATGCTGTCCGCAATATCGTTCCCCCCAAAAAAAGGATGACTTGGATACGCAAGCGATCCGCTCAGTTCTGTTCGGGTCGCACGACCGCCCCCATAGCAACTCCAGATACGAGCGTCTGCTAGCGATGTGCTCAGTTCAGCTCGAGCCGCAAGGCCTCGGTCGCGAAGACCCAGTATCCTTTGCCCTGCTTGAGCTCGGTCGGCAGATCGAAGTTTCCATTCTCGTAGCTCTGGACCACGCTGATCCGAGGATCGGCCGGCAAGCGGTCGGTGTTTACTGGCCCAAGCAAGTTCCAGCCTTGCACCAGCTCAACGGCTGGGGCGTCAGCAGGCTCACCGAGATACTCTAGTGTCAGCGGCTCACCCGTGTGCAACCAGACGCCCTCCCCCACGCGGATCTCATGTGCCGCTGCATATTCACCACTGCGCCACGCCCAGGCAGCACCATCAGGAATACGCGCCAGAAGCGCATCCACAGGCTCGAATGGCTGGGTCGGGAACGAAATCAGGTTCCAGCCCTTGGCCAACTCCAGCGAGAATGTCTGAGGCCCGACCCGCAGGCGCCGCATCCCGGTGGTTCCGTTGCCATCCGAGAACAGAAAGAAGTCCTCACCACCAAAAGTATCTTCCGGCTCGTAGCGCGGCGGGCCATCGCCTTCATCCACAATTGTGCCGCCATCTCCCCGGTTCATAATCGAGAATCCGGCCGGCAGAAAGTTCAGTAGCACCCCGCGCGGCCCGACAATGAGGTCAATGATGTCGTCAAGGGTTTCGGGACCAAATGGACGTGGCCCCGGCAGGGGAAACGGCCCCAGATCTCCCACGACTGTATCTGCGGCAAAATCAGTGCCGACCAGCTCTGCCCGCACATGCCACGGAAGTGGCATCTCAGGCAGGTCGCTAAGCGCGGCCCGCTGTGTCCACTGGTAGGTCTCGCCAGGGCTAATCGTCACCTCGGTGAGCGCCAGCGTAAACGCCTTGTCAGCGGACCAGCGATGCCGCTCGTTCACGACAAAATCCATTTGTAGGCCAGAGGCGAAACCAAGCGTCAGCGACGCACTGCCCGGGTTGGTCAGGGAGCCATTCACAAGCAGGTAGGAGGCAGTGCCGGTGTTGGCATCCTCCACGATTCTGGCAGATACCTCAAACACGGCTTGCGGCTCAGGTGGCTCAACGGCGATGACTTCGCAGCCGTTGTTCGCCTCATCAACTTCTTCCACCTTGCCATCCGGATCGGCCGTGACGCGTATCGTGGCCCCTGTTTCGGCCCGTACCAGCGCCATTGCCCGGTGATGGCCGTACCATGACAGATAGTCCCGTGCGATCTCGCCATTCGCCGTATCGGCGGTGAACTCCACGGCTACATCCTGCAGCTCTGGTCCCGGCCAGATCAGATCCAGCCCGAACAGCCCGGTTGCGTTGGGATCTTCTTCCCACAGCACCGGCACATGCACTTCCTGATACACCACCGCGGCATCCGAATCCACCAAGGTCAGCCCAATTGTCACCGGATTGCCGTATGGCATGATCACCGTGCTAAGGTCATCCCAGCGACCATAGCCATCCAGTTGCACGGCAGACGCTGCGTACCAGGCCGCGTTGTACGCCGCCACCAGTCCTTCGGCGACAGGGCTGGCCTCGCGGGCAATGTAGCTGATCTCCGGAACGACCACCACCAAATCAAACTCGCGTTCATGCACAATACTCGGATGCAGAAACTGGTCCAGCGCGGCAATGCCGTCGTGCCACGGAAAGACCATCAGATGCAACGGCTCACCCAGTTCGCCGAGCACTTGCAGCCCCATCTGTCGGACCAGTTGTTGGAGAAAGGGATTGTCCAGCGAGGCGGTGATATCCACGGCCTGCACGTGTGCCTTGTCGCAGACGACACTCAGATCCTCGCCAGGCGTCTCCGACTCGACGCTGAACGTAATCGCGTTGTTGGTCTCGTCCGCTTCGGCGATGACATTCTCGGGATCCAGCGTGACCGTCACAGTCAAACCGTTGGGATCATCCGCCAAAAATGCGGTGCTAATGTCTTCGCCGCCGTACGGCAAGCGCACGTAGCTGACGGCGTCCGTGGTGGCCGCTGTCGATTGAAAGGCAACTGCAATCGGCGTGCCGGGAGTCGGTGCGAACGGGATCGGGCCGTAGTAGTCATAAAAAACCGGCACCGCTACTCGCCACAACGTCTCAGCGCGCTCGCTTGGGTTCAGGGTCACAGCCAGCGAGGTCACCTGCAGCTCGAAAATCGGCGGCGAGACTCGCGAGACCGCCAGTATCGAAGGCAATTGCTCGACCGCGGAGACGTACCACTGCTCGCTGATCGCTCGAATCGCGGCCGACACGTCGCTAAGCGGGGTGCCAAAGTTCTGCGAGTGAATGTCCACCATGAGCGTTGCTGTGGTACTGGCGCCATGCGCGTCATTCGCTGGGTAGACATCGACAAACTGGAATGCCTCGTGCGCGCCAACTGCAGATACGGTAAGGGCGTCCAAGTGGGCATGCATCGCTTCATTCTCGATGGCTGACGTAATCGTCACCTGGTGGCTCCGAATACGATTGGCAGCAAAGGACAGATCGTCGCGAACCGGTTCAACCTCATAGGCGAAGCGCGCCTGATTGTTGTCCTCGTCATATTCTTCGACTGCTTCTCGGGCATCCACCGTCATCACGCCCTCGATCGTGGTGCTTTCCGCGACGGGAAAAAAGGCCACAGCCGGAGTCTGGTCCCCAACCCACGGCCGCACAAAAATGGTTTCTTCGGCGCCGGTTGCGGAGTTCGCAAACCGCACGGAAATCGGCGACGGCCAATAGTCAGCAATCAGCAGAAACATCAGCCAATCATGCCCGACAGCTGCCTCGACCCGCCAGTAATCCATCGCCAGATCCACCTGGCTGAGCGTCACGTCAATCGAAACTAGCGCCATCGGTTCGAAAAAGCGCACCGGAGTCAGCGCCTCCACGTCCGGGGCCCGAACCACAGCCGCATCCACAAACCACAGCGCTTCGAGTGCCTCAACTAGCCCCTCGTACTCTTCGGTCGCGGTGTCACGTGCCCAAGCGGTCAGTTCGATCACCAAGCTGCCATCGCTGCCGGACGTCGCCGAGACCTGTACGTCATCTACACCGCTGTTGGGTCCCAGAACCGAACGGGCCGTCATTTCGAGGATCTCGCTCACTGCGCGATTGTTCGCCACAGCTACCGCCTCGACCCGGGTCACGGAGGTACTTTCTGGCACTACGTATAGATCACGATCTGGCTGGTAGACCACGGAAAAAGTCGACTCAGCCGTGTTGTTCTCCTCGTGCAGCTCGTTGATGACATTGTGCGGATCCACCATCGCAGTCAACACGTACTCGCCGACCCCCAAATTGGTGTGCAGCACGTGCTGGCCAGCCAGCGGCACAGGCTCTTCATAGGACCAAACCACGTTCCCGGACGCATCCGTAATCACCAGCGAAAGCGGCGCTTCATCC
>DMTJ01000033.1 GCA_003477185.1 Lentisphaeria bacterium | reverse complement strand
ATGATGTAGGTATTGTCGATCAGCTTATGCCCAGGCCAACGCGGGTCATCGGTGGTCTCCAGATACGTGACCAGCTGGCCGACGTAATAATCGACCATCTCGACCATGGCGCAGTAGTAGGGGTTACGCTGGCCATCCAGCGGCCAGCCGTCCGGATTGGTTGGGAACGGCACGCCCAGCTTCTGGCAGTACTTCTCTAGCAGTGCCTTGCTGCGGCTCTGGATCGGGTAATGCACCAGCCAGGTCGCATAGTACAGGAAGAACGGCTGTGCCTTGGCGTCGCTCATGAAGCTAATCGCTCCCTCCGTAACGCTGTCCTTGGGAAAGCCGTTGGCGTCCAACTGATAGGGATCGTCGGTGTTGCCGGTCGCAAATTCGGTCAGGCGGTGGGGCTTCATCTTTGAATTCACACCTCGGCCATGCACCGTGATGTCGAAGCCATGATCGGTCGGTTTCGGGTAGCTATTGTGGTTGATGGCCACGTGCCATTTGCCGCTATGCCCGGTCCGGTAGCCATGGTCGCGCAGCACCTCTGCGACCGTGGTCTCGGTCACTGGAAGGCCCCCGCGATACCAGGGGTCGATCAGCCGGTCTCGGGCTGCGTTGCGTGGTTTGGGCGGCTGCCCGCCTTTGACATGTGTCTTCTGCAACCGCGCCGGATGCTGCCCCGCCAGGATCGCACAACGACTCGGCGCACACGTCGGGGCCGGCGAATAGGCATCCCGAAACAGTACCCCGCGCTTTGCCAGCGCATCCACATGCGGTGTCTCGTAGGGACTCGGTTCGTCGATGTCGTAGCAGCTGACGTCTTGCCAGCCCAAGTCGTCGATCAGCATCAGCACGATATTCGGCTTCGCCGGCCGCTCCGCACCGAACGTAGTCAGCGCAATGAGAAGCGGCAGTAGTTTCCAGGACCATTTAGACTTCATGCGTGTAGCTTTCCTCTTCACTTAAAATAGCGGGTCAAGCGGGAAGCGATTGATGTGGTAATTGGCCGCTTCAGGTGCGCCCTCCTGACTACGGATGGCCACACGCAGCATGCGGATGGCATTGCAATGGAGGACATCGGAGTCATCCTCGGACTCATGGGCCTGCCGGGCGCTGGCAATCGCAGCCTCCAGGACTGTGGTGTCCAGGTTCGCCTTCTTTGCTGAGTTGCGGGCTTGCTCACCTAGCTTGATCAGCGCAAACAGTCCGGGCTTGTAGGCAAAGCCATTCTCAAGGATCTTAGTGTCCGTGGTGCCATGGCTGATCTCCTGAAAGCTCGGCATGGATTCGGAGGTGATGAGAAAGTCGTTGGCGTCACGCAAGCAGAAGGCACCATGCGTAGCGCCCGGTGGCATGATCGCAGTCACGCGGCCGTCCTGAATGGTCGCCGCTGCGGAGAACCACTCCTCACGGTGGCCGCGCGTGGAGTCCATCCAGCGTGGGCTGAGGGTATAGAGGAACTTGGCCTCGGTAATCGCGACTTTTCCCTTGCCGGTTTCGAACGTCACCCAGACCCTGTCATGCTGGGTGCCAAGACTGAGGATCGCTGGTGAACTCGCTTGCTCTGATTCGGGGGCCGCCAGCCGATTGCGATAGGGCGGGGAGATGCCAGCAGTGGCGAGGAACGCTTCGAGATCGGCAAGCAGCGCATCGCGCGTGGCAGGCTCCTTGTCTGCGAGGTTGTTCGACTCGCCAAGATCATGCACCGAGCCGTCCTCATGATACAGACGAAAGAGCTGGATGCCTTCGGTCGTTTTCATGCCGACGCCATAGTTGCGGATCAGCTTCCAGGGGCCCTTGCGAATCGCGGAGGACATGTGGCTCTCGGTCGGGAAGTACCAGTAAAGAGCTTCACGCTGCTTGCCGCTGGGGAGGCGGGCCTGGTCGGCTGTGCCATGTATGAGCGGCAGGATGTCGCAGCCATCGAGGTCCAGCGCGGCGTCGTATTTCAGCCCGGCCATGGCCATGAATGTGGGGAACAGGTCGACCATGCTGACTGGCGTGTCGCAGTTGGTGCCTGCAGGTACGTTGGGGCCACGAACCAAAAACGGAATGCGGATCCCGCCTTCATAGGTGGTTTGCTTGCCACCGTAGAGCGGGCTGTTGTCGGTGATCCGTCGGCCCGGGTTGCCAATCCAACCGCCGTTGTCCGAGTCCAGGACAACGTACGTATTGTCGATCAGCTTGTGTCCCGGGTTGCGCGGATCATCGGTGGTCTCGAGGCAGGTGATGACCTGGCCGACCATCCAGTCGATGGTATCGACCATGGCCCCGTAGTACGGGTTAATGTGGCCGGGGCCATCCGGTTCGGCTTCTGGATCATCGGGGAAGGCCTGGCCCATCTTGTTCAGGTAGAGGTCGAAGCGAGCGCGGTCGCGCGTCTGAATGGGGCCATGCACGTAGTAGGTGCAGAAGTTGAGGAAGAACGGGCGGTCGTTGTATTTCTTGAGAAAGCCCAGCGCCAGGTCGAGCGGCTTGTCGAACGGCCGGCCACCTTCGTCCAATTGATAGCGGTCCTCAGCGCCAGCTGTGGCGAAGTCGGACAGACGGTCTGGTTTCATTCGTGACCAGGAGCCAAAGAATGAGTTTTTGTCACTTTCATTGGAGCGCCAGAGGTCTGGATCGTTGTAATACTTACTGCGGCCGTTTCGTTCGCTGAAGCCAAAGTCAAATCCCTGATCTGGGGGGAACGGGTAGCCCGCGGACTTCCCGCCGAGATGCCATTTGCCGACGTGCCCACTGACATAGCCAGCTTTGCGCAGAACCTTCGGTATGGTCGGAGCGTCCAGGGACAACCCATAGGGGTAGAACGGCGGGATATAGGGCAGCCCATTGTGGTGTGGGCGTGGGATACGCCCGCCCATGACGTGGTAGACACCAGTGTTGGCGGGAAACTGCCCACGCAGAAATGCAGCCCGCGACGGCGCGCATGTCGGCGCTGGCGAATAGCCCTGCGTGAAACGGCGCCCCTGGCGCGTCAGCCGATCCAGATGCGGGGTCTTATACACCGGCTTTCCATCTACCTTATGGCTGGCAATATCCTGCCAGCCCAGGTCGTCGATCATGATATGGACGATGTTGGGCTTGGGGGCTGCGTGAAGGGTGAGGCAAGTGATTGCGAAGACCGCAATTGCTGTCAGGAAAGGGCGGAGGGTTTTGGACATGGTCGTGCTGTAATTCCACTGTTCGAGGTACGAGAAAGTGCGGGCCTAATTGCCCGCATCCCACATGGTGTTCCGAGCATCGGCTTGCGGGTTGGATACATCCAGGAAGGTTTCAAAGCCGTGCAGAAACTCGGCATGGCCGTCGACCATCAAGTAATTGGCTCCGTTCCGGTGGGGAATTGGATTGGTCGGGCTGTCCGCCAAGAAAATGTTATAGTGTGTGGCGGAGGTCGAAGTTGCCAAGTTGTGCACGCCCATGCGATTGAGCTGGTGAAAATTCTCGGTCAGCATGATGGCCTCAGAGGCGTTGCGAATCTCGGCCAGATGGCGGGAAAATTCGACCCCGCTGGCATCGCCTGGGCCGATGACGCCCCGTCTCAGATTATCGTTTTCCTTGAGTTGGCTGGCGGAGTAGGAGCGTCTGATTGCATCACCTTGGGCCGGGATGCGGTCGGTGTCACATTGATACATTGCATTCCTGTTCTCCTCTTCCGCGCTCCAGATAATCCAGGCCTGCCGAGGATTGGGTACCTCTGCCCGACCGTCATACCCTGAGATCAAATCATCCCAGGAGATGATGTTGTGATTGCTGACTTTCCGTGTGTAGGGGAAGAAGCTCGCCTGATCATCGACGTACGATGTCATGGCCAGGCCGAGGTTCTTCAGATTGTTCATGCAGGCGGTTCGGCGCGCCGTGTCTTTTGAGCTGCTTAAGGCTGGCAGCAGCAACGCCGCAAGAATCGCGATGATCGTAATGACCACTAGGAGTTCGATCAGTGTAAAGCAGCGCTCCTGGAGCTGCGGGGCGGTTCCGCCACCTGTAGCCTGGCGATCGCTGACTCTCATGGCCCCGAACACAGTCCAGTTGTATGAAAACGGCCGAAAAAATTTGCTGGAAGGCCGCATTCTACCTTACTAGAATCACTGCACCCGTGGCCGAGTAGATGTTGGTCAGGGCAATCGCCAGATCGCCGCTACCCTGATCATACGCGTAGTCGAGTGTCCCCCGCCAATTCGACGGGGTTAGCGTGACTGAGCCAAACGTGCCGCTCTGGGTGCCATAGTCCACGAGGACCAAGGTGGTCCCATTTGAAACGTCGTAGTTGGTCAGGTCTACCGTCAAGTTGTCCGAGCCCACGTCAAAATTCCCTGTGCAGTTCCACGTAGTTACGCCAGTGGCATTTGCCTCAAAGGTGATCGTAGCAGCAATGGAGCCAAGGCCGTAGTTGTCTGTGTCAAGACTGGCACCTGGCTCAATCGTGAACTGGCCGCCGGACGAGAAGCGCGGCCGCATGAATCCAATGTCCATCGTCCCGCCGGTCGCCAAGGTCAGGTCGGAGCTGCTCTGCAGCACGAGTTCATCACCGACCCCAGAGGTCGATGAGGTCAGAGATTGGCCACTCTCAATGATCCAGGCGTAATCAAGCCTGCTTTGAGCCGTCGCGGTGAGAATCACAGAGTCGCCATTGGTGGGTGCTGTGTCTGGATTCCAGTTTGTGCCCGAACTCCAATTATCATTGCCGGCACCATCATCCCATGTCAACGTAGCGGCATGCAATGGCGCTGCGAGACATAGCGCGATACCGACCGCACATAACGTGATGAATCGTCGCATGGTTATTCTCCTTCGGTGAGCTTTGGAATGGACGCCACACTCGGCGGCGGGAACTCGGCAATCTCAGGATTAAACACGAGTCGTGAGAGATGTTTCTTGTCGTCGTTCAGCAGTAATTCGAAGCACGTGGTAATGACTTTATGCCAGTCATAGCGGATGCCGATTACCGGCTCGTTGACCGTGGGGCGCAGCCAGCCAGCTTGCATGGAGCAGAGACTGAGCTGATCCGGGATGGACATCCCCAGCAGATCTGCCGTCTCCACGATCTTTTGGGTGATACCAATTGAGCCACCAATGATCGCTGTGCACGGTGCGCTTGCATCCAGTAGACCTTTGACTGCGGCCACATCCACATGCTGGATCTGTGTCGCGAGCGTCATCATGGTCTCATTACACGGCAGGCCCGCTTCTTCCATGGCGTTGCGGTGTCCGCACAACATCGCCTCGGTCACGGTGCACTTGGGGGCGCCATCCGGGAAAAAGCCGATCTGGCGATGCCCGTGTTGAATCAGAAATTCGGTCAGCAGCACCGCCGCTCGGTACGGATTGCCCACGACACACGGCGAGCAGCTCAAGTCTTCCACGCCCAGATAGACCGCCGGTGTCACCGCAGTATCAACCAATTCCTTCAGCCGGCTCCGGGGTATCAGCGAAATGATCCCGTGGAAATCGGGTTCTGCCCGAAGCGCTTCCAGTCGACTCGCAACCTCCGTATTCGTATCGCTGATAGACAGAGGCATTACGCGGAGGCCAATCCCTTCGGCTTCCTCGCGAAGTTCGTCGATGTTGAATGCGCCAAACGAATCGGTTGCTCGCGCCTGGTTTGTGCGGCTGCCTGCTGGGATTCGAGTATCTGCAATGACAGCCACCGTTCCTACGGAAACATGCCGACCCGGATGTTTGGTCTTCAAGAACAGCCCTTTCTTGCTGACTCGCTTGATGTAGCCGTCTTCTTCCAGTTGTATCAGCGCCGATTCAATCGGCGTGCGGCTCAGTCCCGTTTCGCTGGCAAGCTGACCATAGGATGGCAGCCGTTCGCCCTCGCTCCAGCGACCCGCGACAATCTCACGTACCAACGCGCTGTAGATTTGACGCGGTAATTCCCCACGCCGACCACGCTTCCACGTGGAACCATAGAATGTGTGCGTCTTCGACATCGTACCCTCGATTTCCTGAACTCACGAGGCAACTATAGATGACCCCATAGGCATTTCAATGCATAGCTGTGAATTTATCTCAGGTAAATCAGGAGTCAACTGTCTCTGTTGGGTGGCGAGAGCCCTCCGGTAAAGGAATGCCCTGGCAGGGCCAGGGTCGTGCAGTTCGTCGCTGGATCAGCACACTCAGAGAACGAGGCGTGTGGCGGTACTGTTATGGCAGGAGTTCATAGCGCAGAAAGCTGAAGCCCGGGGCTTCGGCGATCGTGAACGCCAGCTCGCTGTCGGCGCCAGCTGTGACAACCTGCGTAGTCTCTGCCATCAGGTCGGTCAGCTTCATCCTGGTTCCCCGCTTCAGGAATTTCAGGCGGATTGCCCGTGTGGTTTGCGCGTTGTCAATCTGCCGAAAGAGCGTCGCAGGCGCGAATCTGCTCGGGCCAGGTGCCCTCGTGGATGTCAAAGCCACAGCGGTAGCAGTCGGCGTAGCGTCCGGGAAAGGGATTCCCGGCACTCATGGCGATGCAGGTCATGAAGTCATACCAAGAGTTGCTGACTTTGGTGCGAGTGATTGTTTGAGCTGCTCACTGTACAAGGCTGCGATTCGCACCGGCAGATCGGCAACGACCGGCGCTGGAGTCAGGCGCTGTGTCCGCGCGCGGCTGAGGTGGTCGAATCGTATGCGGGAGGCGCCAGGTCCTCGGCGGCTGCGCGCGCAACGACCTGTTGGAAGGTCGGCCCCTGCGCAAGGACCGGAGCCCGATCGGTACTCTCGTGCTGCGCGTCCAGACGGAAGATGCGAGCGACATCGCCGCCCCAGCTTGCCAGTGGCCGCAGACGCAGACGCCTGTGCTCACCACCAATCGGCGCATAGAGCAGCCTTTGGTAGTTGTTGGCTGTCTGATAGACGGTCTCCCAGCTGCCATCGGCTTGTTCGCTCTCTACGACCAGCGAACGCAGCAGATGCCGCGGCACTGCGCAGCGATCGCCAGGTAACGGGTAGCTGCACGGCATGCGCTTGCTGTTGCGTAAATCACTGTCCAGGACCAGCCGCAGTGCATCCACAGCTGTCGCGGAATCCCAGCTCAGCTCAATCGAGGCACCGAATGCTGCTTCCCAACCAAAGCGATCATCGCCACGATTGCGCTCGGTTTCCTGCGTCAGCATGGCTGCGTTGCCCTCGCTCGCTGTAATTACGGATTCACGGGTGAGATGTCTCGCTCCACGCGCCTGGCCGGGGAGCCAGGCATCGTCGAGCATCAGCCGGTGTTGCAGCTCTGCCAAGTGGTTACTGCCAATGGTAGCCGGAGGGCAACCGTAGTGGTGGCACATGGCAACTGCAGTCCCGACTGCCTGCCCAATCACGGCGCAAGTCGCCATCACGCGGGTCGATGATAAGGCGGAATGCGTGGTCGAGATATTACGCCCGGCGAACAACAGGTTGTCGACGTTGGCTGAATACAGGCTGCGGTAGGGAATGCCATAGGGCGAGGGCGCCGGATGAAAGATCGTCGGTTCTCCCGGGTACAGCAGGCCCGCCGGATGATGATCGTCCATCGACCAGCCGCCAAACGCCACCACGTCAGCAAAGTCTCCCCCGGCGCGAACGTCATTCTGGGTCAGAATGTGATCGCCCACATAGCGACGAT
This sequence comes from Lentisphaeria bacterium, assembly GCA_003477185.1. Taxonomy (GTDB): domain Bacteria; phylum Verrucomicrobiota; class Lentisphaeria; order JABSQK01; family UBA12247; genus UBA12247. The sequence goes on along the minus strand of DMTJ01000033.1, from coordinate 953 downwards.
TCTCACGCTTTCCGGGGAGTGAGCCCAGCCACTCGAGAGCCCAGTTGGCGGATTTCTCCCGCTCAGGGGCGCGGTTCTTGATGTAATCCCAGACGCCATAGGCAGCTGGAACCAGGTCGCGCCGAATCAGGTCCGCTTCCGCGATGGTATCCTGCAGGCCCCCAAGCTCGATCCACCAGAAGTTCGCGCCGTTCACCCCCTTCATACGAAACGGAAAGTCCTCGGAAGATTCGAATCGCCAGGCCCAGCGTGGTGCGATAAACGGTTGGGGCGAGCTGGTCTTACGCAGCTGAATCAACAGCGAGTTGCCCATGGTCTTGTCATCGCCAAGGCTGGGGGCACTATCTTCATTGAACTCATCCTGCGCCTCACGGCCAACGCGGTACAATGCACCACATGTGGTGGCCAGGATGCTATCGCCAGAACAGTCGACAAACCAGCGCGCTTCGACTTCATGCCAAGTCTGTGTCGTGGTCTCCCAGGCTCGCAGGCGCACGATTCGGCGCTTGTTGCCTGCGACCTCCTCTGCGGTTGACTCGGTCACCGAACAGTTCAGCAAATAGGAAAGGTTGGGCTGATACGCGACCTTTTCGTAGAGCACGCTGTCCCAGATGGAGTAGTTGCCACTGGGATTGCGGTAGCAGTTCTCCAGCTGGATCTCCTCCAGGATGCCGGTCTCCTTGTTGTCCCGGCCATGTGCCCCGCAAATCCACATGCGAATTTCCGATGACGCGTTGCCGCCAAAGACGGGGCGGTCGTGAATCAGCATGGTCGAGGCCCCATGCCGGGCCGCGGCGATAGCGGCGCAGATCCCTGACATCCCGCCCCCGACAACACAGACATCTACCCGGTGGTTGACAACATCCGCCTGAAATCGCTGCTCTTCAATCATGTGCCACTCCTTCTATGCAAGCTCTTCAGAGAGTTCCCGTACAGGCATTCGCTCTGCCAGC
>DMTJ01000045.1 GCA_003477185.1 Lentisphaeria bacterium | reverse complement strand
TTCTCTCGCGACGCACAATGCGAAGATGGACACGACATCGAAGGAGTCTCGGGCAGCTACAATACTAGACATGCGCTGACTGAGGCAGCCGACACGGCCGGCGGGGGTGGAGCCACTGGAGTCGACCAGGCGGCTGCGGAGGAGATGATCTCGCCTGCCGGATCTGACGCACTGCTCCCGATGGATATAGACGTGGCAGCCGCTGCGTCCGAGATGTGCCAAGCCGTGGAAATGCAAAGCAAGAGACATGACCGGCACAGTATTAATGTTGGCAATATGTTGGCTGCGACAGCCGACACGGCCGGCGGGGATGGAGCCACTGAAGAAGACCTGGCGGCTGCGGCGGAGGTAGTGCAAGATCTGGGACATGGCATAGCCAGCGCTCACAGTTCGGTGGCTGACCCGGAGGTACTCCCACCTGCGGGATTTGACGCATTGCGCCAGCTGGATGCAGACGTGGCAGCCACAGTGCCCGAGATGTGTCGAGAAGTGGAAGTGCAGAACACGGGACATGGCCAGCACAGTGCCAGTAGCGCGGCAGTTTTTCAGATCGTACAGGTTTGTGCCTGCACGCCAGAGATGGCAACTCTGGCACTGAACGCCACCGTCGATATAGAGTCAGCAATCGACCTCATCATGACTGGCTCTTTAAATGATGAGGCCACGTCGGAGGTCGGGGGCATGTCGCCGCCGGAAACCACGCGGGTGGTGATGACGAGCTCACAGCTTTTGTCGATGACCGGAGACGACTCGACTGGAGACGACCCGGCGGTGGCGGGGGAGATAGTGCACGATTCGGGCCATGAAGTAGCCAACGCTAACAATACGCCGGCCGTGGCAGCCGCCGCGGCCGGCAGAGAGGGAGCTGAGATGGCGACAGCGAATGACCCGGAGGTGCCCCCACCGGTTGGATACGACGCACTGCGCCAGGTGGATACAGAAGTGGCTGCCGCTGTGTCGGAGATGTGCCAAGAAGTGGATGAGGGCAGCTGGCCCTGGCATAGCTTTCTACTCCCTCGGCACCTCTCCAAGCACGAACTCGAAACTGATGCTTCATCGGCCCAGGAATGGCATGCGTTCATGGCGGCGGCGGGCACGGCCACAGTAGCTGAAGATATGCGGCACTGGGAAGGTGGCGCAACACTGCCATCCAGCGAAGGCAAACCAGAGAACACACTCACCCGTGCGGAGCTCGACTTGGCCTTTGACAGAATCAAGCGCGATAAAGCGACCCGTGAGTTCGGGGTGGGCATTGAAGCGTATATCGCCTGCCCGGAAGCCAAAGATTACCTATACGAACTGGTGCAAGACATGTGGCGAATGGAAATATACCCATACCAACTGCTTATTGGGACCCAGCTCATGATATGGAAAGGTAAGAAGTCACTGAACGATAGGACTGGCTACCGACCGATCACCATCGATGGCTCGGAAAAGAAACTCCTTGAATACTGCTTTCTCAATCGCCTCATGAAGGAATGCCCGACCGTACTGCCGGAGACGGCGTTTGGGTTCCGAGCAGAGTACAGCCGCCGGGACGCCATCTGCGCCACCACATACGCCATACGCAGAGTGGCTGCGCTTCAACGCACCCTGAGCATACACTTCGGAGATGCCAGGGCTGCATTTACGTCCGTGTCACATATCCAAACCGACGCCTGTCTGAAGAGAGCGGGGGCCTCGAACAAAACGCGTCAGATCTTCCGAACAATGTATGCTGCGGCCCAGTGTGAGATCAAGATCACGAACCCATACAACGGCGAAACAAGTACCTCTGACAAGTATGATTGGAACCGAGGGACGTGGCAAGGCGGTGTCGCTAGCCCTACGCTGTACATCCTACTTCTACACTACCTCCTCATCGATGCGGATCCTGACCCGGACCAGGAGCTCTGGAATATACCAGCCGGGGTCGTTAACCGATGTGAATACTGCTATTACAGAATACACGGTGGAGAGCAACGCTGCGTACCATGCCAGGCCATCGTGCAATGCGATGCAGCGCGACGGGAACTTGCGGCCATCAAGGAGCAGCTGGGGCTTGCGGCCTCGACAGTCGTGCAACGCCGCCAACTCTCCACCAGACGCCACGACCGACTCCCACCGCATATTCAACGCCATCATGAAGAGGGCACCGTCCTTGCAGTCTGGGCACCAGAGTCGGACTCAGTAGGCTGGTGGCTAGTCCGGCTGACCGACGAGCTGGATGTTTCCGCAGGTAACCCCCGTGCAGAGGCGCGCGTACACTGGCTCACACCCGCCGCGCGGAGCGCGGACGGAGCCACTACAGACTCCGACGACTCCACGCCGTATACGATCGAACATGAAGAGCCTGACACGATTTCAATTGCTACGGCCTTTCTGGTCCTTCAGCCTATGTCCTTGGACGAGGATTACTATGGTCTTACGGACCATGACCGACTCCGCATCTGCACAGCCTCGACCCAGCACGACGATGCCACGCTCATGGCGGATGAAGCACGTGAGAGAGACCTCCGGGACGCCACCGAGACGGACGCACAGGCCCCTCCGGGCCTGACCGCGCAAGCGCCGCCGGCTGCACGGCATCCACCCCTTCATGTGACGCTTAGACAAGAGCTCGAAGCACGGCTAGCCTGTCTTGAGGCACGCATGGCGTCTGGCGACTATACCGACCAACCGCAGCGGTTAACGCACCACCTGCAAACCTACGCCGACGACCTTCTGCAGCTGGCCCACGACGCGACCACCAACGCGATCCGCGCCACCCGCCTCGCCCGGCTTGCCTGGCAATTTGCAGACGTAGAGTTCGAGCTGACCAAAAGTGGCCACCTCATGTGCCGCAAACTTGAGGACCCCGGCAAAACAACCTGGGAGGACGTACTAGCGGCTGACTTCAAGCACACCTGCACCACATGCCCGCGCGCTTTCCCAAGCCCAAAATCGCTGCAGATGCACAGTGCTCGTTGTAAACACGCCAAGTTCCCCTGCCAGCGGTGCCCACAGGCCTTCCCGTCGCGAGGATCGCAACAGGTGCATGAGGCGCGGTGCCGCGCCGTCGAAGAGAGCGAGGTGGCGCGGAAGCCTACTCAAGCCCGCGAGGTACACAAAATCTACGATGCCCTCGGGCCACTTCACTGGCGGTTCTACAAAGTACAGTGGAAAGAAGAGCAGCGGCCACAGGAAACCCAAGCGTCACCGTTCCAAATGCACATAGGCGACAGGTACGGCGATGATACGTCGCCCAACGATGACGACGGCACAGAAGCTTTCTCCTGGGTCCCCGCATGGCACCTCCGAGATAAAAACTCTGCCACCGCAATACAGCGCTACTGGTCTGAGCAGCAGCTGACAGCGCCCCCACGGTACAAGTCCCGTAAAGGTGAGTTGGAGCGACCAGACACGCTTCGGTGCCGGTGGTGCAACTCCCTTCGCTACAGCACTCCAGCGCGACTTGCAGCACACCACAAAGACTGCAAATGGCAGCCTAGCCCTATACTACGCACGTCTCTCACGCACCAGGCGGTCGTCGCCCACAAACTGCTTCTACTACAACGGCAATCGGAAACTATGACGATGGGGGAACATACGGTCCCTAACTCACTGCATGAAAAACAGCTGGGGCAGTGGATCTCTTACGATGGCACTTCGGACTACGACGTCAAACGGCGGATCGCACTGGCAGATGCCGAATGCTACCGGACGCGCTGGATATGGAAAAGTGACAAACTCAGCTTCGGGCACAAACTTCGCTTCTACACACGCTACATCCAGATTGCCATGGCAGGCTTCGAGAGCTGGTACCTCAAACACGGGGTCAAAGGCAAGGGTGGGACTGCGCGAACAATCAAGGTATGGAACGCACGCAATCTTACGAAAATGATTAATCCCAACCGAGCCAAATGGCACACTGTGTTTCTCCGGCAACTGAAGAAACCCGCTTTCGATCTTGTGGGTCTACTACACTCTCGGCGACTTGCGTGGCTTGGCGAAATACTATGCCAATCCCCCGACCGACTTGCACGTCAGGAGATGCTCCGCCTTGCCCTGGCCAAACAGCTGGGCGTGCAAAGCACGGCTGGTACGCTCCTCGAATTCGTCCCGGGTGGCGACAACGCCTACGATAGCCCACAAGCGCTCATTGATCTGGCGGGAGACCTCACTACGCGGCGCACCCTGCGCCACATGAAGCCGGCTGACCGCGCGAAGGCAGAAATACGACAGCGGACGTGGGCGCGTCAAGTACGAAGCCTACGCGGCGAGGACTATGACCCTGAGGCAGCTGACAAGGCGGACTGTGAGACACCCGACTCCACTGATGACCCGGTGGACCTCACCGAAGCGCAGCTGACGCGGCAAGCAGCGGAACGGGCGCTTACCAAGGAGAAAGAGCAGGTGAACCGCAATAAGATCATGGAGAAGTACCGGACGACGCTCGCCAGTCTTCCGGACGCATCCCTGGTTATATACACAGACGGCGGCTGGACTAAACCTGGCAAAGATCAACCCGAAGAGTGTGGCTGGGGGTATTCGGTACGGATCCGATACAAAGAATACCCTCACCAGCAGATCGACGCCGGTGTGTATCAGGCCATACAAGTAGGCGAAGACTGGGGTGGTGGCTGGCAGGTTGAAGTCCATCGCCGCTGGGGCGAAGTCACTACTGATCTGAAGGACGAGGATAAGTACGTGGGCGCGCTGCACCTGAGCAACAATACGGCTGAACTCACGGCTGCTATTCAAGTTATGTTGTACTTTACGAGCCTGCACGAGCATGCCAACGCGGACGCCGCGGTTCCCCCACCACCACAGAACGTCCTGATCGTGGCAGACTCGACGTACACTATTAACGCCGC
>DMTJ01000478.1 GCA_003477185.1 Lentisphaeria bacterium | reverse complement strand
CTGGACAGATGAAGCACGTTCTTCAGACCCAGTAGGTTTTCTGGAATATGCTGCCGAGAAGTTGGACCAAGATCTTGATACGATGCAAGGCACTCGGCGAAGCCTGCAGACCGCATGCGACGACCTAGCCGCGCGCCGCACCGAGACCGAGCCGCTACTGGAAGCTGCCGACGCACTGGCCGTCCAGTTTCGTGATGCGTTTCAGCGAGCAGAACGGGACGGTTTTCCGGTGGGCGTATCCGGTCAATCCTACAAGCGGGCAGAACTGATCCAGCAAGTGCAGCTTATCCTCCTGCAACAGGAGGGCTACCAGCAGACGCTTGAGCAGTTCACCGAGGCCACTGCTGCGGCAGAAGCGAAAGCCCTCGAGTTGGCCAGCCAAATTGCCAAGAGTAAGGCGGTCCTGGCGACGTTGCCTGCCAAGATCGAAATTGCCCGTGTCCAAGAACTGACGGCTAGCACCACAGAATTGCTGGATCAGATCCACGACGTTCTCGGGAGCAACCAAAGCGCCTTGGGCGAGACCCCGATTCGCACCGTCGAAGAGCTGATGCAGACGCCTGCGGTTTCCGATCCAGATGGCGACAAGCGTCAAGCGCTGGAGTTTCTGGGAGTCGCACCGTGAGCCTCGGCAGCGCGATTCTGCTCGGACTTGGCGGGTTTCTCTTACTCTACGCCATTTTCAGTTTTATCCGTCCCGGAGACGAGACAGGCACAGGCAAGGCACGGCCTTTGGGATGTGGCTTCACGGTCCTCGCCGGTGTAATCTGGGGCATCGCCCTGGCGGGGTATCTAGGGTGGAGTAGCGGTCTGCGGCTAGGCATTGCTCTGGCCTGCCTGCTGCCAGTTCTGGTCACCCTCTTCCACCCGAAACGTCGCAGCTTGGTGACGGCTCTGGTGCTGCTCTCAATAGCACTCGTTTTAGGCGTTCCCGTGTTGCCCCAACTGGGCGCGCTCTTCGGCCCGTCAGGCGGGACTGCAGGGACTCTGCGCGATCTGGAGCGGAAGTTGGCCGAGCTGGAGCGTCGCCTGGACGCCGGGACGGAGCTACGACGGTCACTTGCTGACCAATCCCGCGCCTTGCACGAGGACATTCGTGCCCTCGGGCATGCCGACTACGAGACGCTTGTCGCACACCCCGAAGCGCACGCCCTGCTCAAGGAGTTGGCCGAAGTTGAGAGTCTTGTAGCAGCGAATGACAAGAATGAGCTGCGCCTGACGCAAGAGAGTGACGCTTTGGCAGCGGCCTTGCGACGCCTGGGCCGTCTGGCCGAAAGCGAGGCTGCCACTGGCGAAACCTTGGCGCCTGCCGACGTCGAGGCGATCCTAGAGGGGGCGCGCAGCAGCGCGCCGGAGGCAGGGCCACGTACCGTGGAAGAACATATGGAGGCAGCCAACATGCGCGAACTCTTCGAGCGGGAATTCGGCGATAAGCGCTAGTCTGGGCGGTGATCCGGGGGGGGGTGGCCGCTACTTCTGCTCGCTCAGCGGCTCATCCGCACAGGCGAGATCACCAACCGCGTATTGGATGCCACCAAGAATAAACGCGAGTAAAGCAGGCTGGTCAAAGCTTTGGGCATTATGCGAGGGCGAACAGAAGAAGACCCGGCCCTTTTCGTGTCGCTTGATCCAGGCCACATAGCGCGGCAAATCTGGCAGCTTGGCCACTCGCTTGTTGGGCTTTAGCTTGCCTAGGTCCATCTCAAGCAGAGGGTGGAAATTCAGCTTCGGATAGGCTCGGTTGAACAGGTATGGCTCGTCGTGATGGGTAAACGGCTTGCCGTCGAAGGGCTTCAGCAGCGGATGCTCTGGGTTCACTGGCTGCAACACGACGTCCTGCTGAGGTGGGTGAAAATGAAAGCTGCCACCAACGATGCCGCTGAATTCATCCGAGTGGTTGAAGCTGGTAATGCCGCCATGCAACAGCACGAGCCCGCCACCCCCAGAGACATAGTCGACCAGGCTGCGATAGAGCAACGTCGCCAGTGCTTCTCGCTCAGGCAGCGGCAGTTCCTTGTACGCAGCCCCGAATTCATCGACTTTGTTGATCAGTACATCACGGAATGTATCGCGGTCTTTTCCATGGGGACAGGTGTTGTTCATGATCACCGCGTCGTACTGGGCCAGAGCTTCTGGGCGAAACTGCTCGATGTCCGTGGTGGCCACTGTCTCGAATGCGCCTGACGTTTCGCCGATGACCCGCACTACCGCTTCTGTGTGGGGGATACACCAGTGCTTATACCCAGTTGCCAGCGAGAAAGCCAGCACCTTGCGCGCTTTGGCAGGCGTCGCCGGGGCTTTTTGGGGCGCACGCTTGCGAAGCCTCTGTTCCCACGCGGAGCTTGGCTCGAAGGCTGGTTGCCCAGCGAAGACTGGAAGTGCTAAGGCCAGCAGCAGGGCTGGCAGTGTGAGAGGAAGAGTGACCTTCATGAGAATAGGATCTTGTCGTTCAGGGGGGCTTCGAAGTTTACTACATATTGCGCTTGGAAGCAAGATAGATAATCTTTCGCATTTGTCCAAAGTGATGCCGATACCGGCGCGAAATGATGGCCCCATCCCTGTTGTGGCAGCTGCCTCGTGGACTACTGTGCTTTGTGCTTCCACACACTGCTGCACGCACCGGAATTGGAAAAATCATAGAATGCAACCAAGTACTTTTCAATTCTCTGCCCACGTCACGCGCTTGGCTTTCCTGGCACTTTGTCTCAGCCTGTTCATGAGCGGCTCAGGGCTAGCGAACGAGTCGGTAGAACTGTTTCCTGCTGGGCAGGCGAAGTGGCAGCAGGCCGGACCGGGCAGCTTTAGCATCGAAAACGGCATTGCGACCAGCCAGGGAGGTATGGGGCTGTGGTGGTATGCTGGCAAGGCGTACGCGAACGCCACCTTCGATATCGAATTTCAGCTACCGAACCACAAATGGAACTCGGGGATTTTTATCCGCTTTCCAGACCCCGGAAACGATCCGTGGGTCGCGGTGCGTAAGGGCTACGAGTGCCAGGTCAACGGCGATAAGCCGAGCAAAAGCGCAACTGGCGGGATCTTTAGCATCCAGGCCCCCAGTCATATGTCCTTGAAGAAACCGGGCGACTGGAATCATTATCAGATCACCACCTGGCAAAACAAGATTCTCATTGTCATTAATGATGAATTGGTGAACGTATTTACGACCCAGCCGGGCCGGGGCGATCAGCAGGGCTACATCGGCCTGCAGAATCACGATCCCAAGTCGCAAGTACAGTATCGCCAGATTGCGGTTCGCGAGTGGGCTCAGGATGCGACCTTAGACGAGGTGCAGGCAAGCCTGGGGATCACCCGCGCAGACTGGGCGAACTACCAGGCGCAGCGCAACCCGAGGGCGAAGTGGTATCAAAAAATGGATATTGGCCCGGCGTTTGCCAGCGTGTTTGAGGACCATTATCATGGCGAGCCCCGCTTGGCGGCTCTCAAAGGGCTCTGCCTTGAATTGTCGGCCAGCGATTCTATTCGCGGCCTGTTCGACACGGAGACCCTGCGGATGAGTTCGGCCTTCCAAGGCGGGTTGCACTGGTCAGGTACACCTTGGACAGGTGCCCACGGCGGCATCATCCGCATGGCGAACGACACAGCGCCCATCATGCAGACCTCTCGCAAGCCAGGCTGGGCCGATAAGAATGGCTCATTTGCGGATCCGCGGCCCATCAAGGAGTATGGGAATCTGGCCGAGGATCACGCTCGCTTCAACGGCCATTATCGCCATGGCAGCCGGGTCATTCTCGACTATTCCGTCTTGGGCTCGCGTGTGCTGGAACTGCCCACCGGAAAAGTCGCCGCTGGAGCACCAGCAGTCTTTCGCCAGCTGGACCTGGCAGCTTGTGAGTACGACCGCTTGTTGTTGGTGGCGGACGATACCCAATCGGAGGTTACTCTGGATGGCGCAGGCACGCTGGCAACGATCAGCCAGCCGGAGCATGAGATGGCCGCTGTGCTGCCGCAGGAGGTTGCGGGCGAGGTGAGCGTGGTGACCGACCACACCACGGGGGACTGGGACGAACTTACTATGGGAGCCCCGTCGGACCGCGATGCGGGCGACCGCAACGTCAATAAGAAGACCACCTTTCGGGTGGTCCCCGGCTATCTCCCCACGCATGTGCGGGGTGGTGCCGAGGGCGGAGTTGCTGTGCGCCTGAATGATGGGTTAGCTGCGCGCAATAAGGATGATGTCCCCCGCAGCTTTTTCTTCGCCGACCAGGCCAAGCCGGGCAGGCTAGAGCTGAATCTCGATGGCATCCAAGAACTGCGGCGCATTCATCTGTACTCCCATCACAAAAGTAACCGCGCTCCTCAGAGCGTCGAGATCTATGGGGCTGTGGCTCTTACGGCTGACGCGACACTCGCCATGAAGGAGCTGCCCAACGGGGGCTGGACCCACATTGCTGGTTACAGCACGAGCCACTTCGATGACGGCGGCAAGCACGGGGCCGCGATCCTCGCCCCCGCCGGTGAGGCGTTCGGCGCCTACAGAAAGCTGCTGTTCATCTGCGTACCCGGCAGAAAGAAGTCAAACATGCAGACCTTTTTCTCGGAGATCGACCTTTACGGAAAGGATGCCCCAGCGCTCAAGCCGGTCGGGGGAAGTCGTGATGGCGGGCTGTCCTATATGGCGCATCTGAAGAGTGAAGGGCTGCGCTTCAGCGCTGGCGAAGATGGGGCGCTGCTGCTGCGGATCCCTGCCTCCAAGAAGCCCACCCGCCTTACGATTGGCTATGCTGCTAGCCAACAGCAACCAGCAGATCTCGGTTCCGCCATTGCTGCGCTCAAAGCCGCTACGCCAGCGCCACGCGAGCTCGCCTCACTCACCCACGGCACAGGTCCTGCGCTCTTCCCCGAGACTGTGGAGGCAACAATTGAGCGTGGTACTGATCAGGACACGTGGGCTGTGGACACCATCGGCCTGCCGGTCAACAATCCCTGGTTCTCGATGATCAAGCCCGGCGGTTTGGACCTTTTTACCGATGGCGACTCTGCTGCGATCTGCACCTGGAATGGGGATGTTTGGATCGTTAAAGGCCTCAAGAGCGGTGACGGGACCGTGCATTGGCAGCGCTTCGCCACCGGCTTGTACGAGCCGTTGGGACTAAGGATTGTCGACGACATCGTCTACGTCAACTGCCGTGACCAGATCACCCGCCTTCATGACCAGAATCAGGACGGCGAGGCCGACCGGTATGAGTGCTTCAATAACGACGTCTATATCACCGCAAACTTCCACGAGTTTACCTTTGGCCTGCAGACCGATCAAGACGGAAATTTCTATCTTGCCAAGGGCGCACCCGTACGTGCTGGCGGGCGTGGTTTTGAGCGTATTTTGCCACACAACGGCACCCTGCTGCGCATTGCCAAAGATGGCAAGAAACTCGACGTGATCGCGACGGGGCTGCGCGCGCCTGGCGGGATCGGGGTCGGCCCCAATGGCGAAATCACCACAGGGGAGAATGAAGGCACTTGGCAGCCGTGCTGCAAGCTCAATTACTTTACCCAGCCAGACACCTTCCTCGGCGTCGAGGATGCTGCTCATCAGCTCAAGGGCCAGGCGATGCACCTGCCGCTGTGTTACTTTCCCATGCGTACCGACAACTCCGGCGGCGGCCAGGTGTGGGTGCCTCCCACTGTTGACTGGGGGCTGAAGGCGGGTGAACTCATCCACCTCTCCTACGGCAAGAGCTCCCTGTATCGCGTCCTGCGGCAGGAAGTCGACGGCCTCATGCAGGGAGGCGTCGTGCGCATTCCGGTAACGCTCAACTCCTCGGCCATGCGCGCTCGCTTCCATCAGGATGGCTCCCTCTACGTACTCGGATTTCGCGGCTGGCAGACCAACGCCGCCAAAACTCAGGGCCTGCAGCGCATTCGCTATACCGGACAGCCGGTGACCATCCCCAATCGGCTTGAGGCCACCGAGAAAGGCATCTACATTGGCTTCGAAAAGCAGCTTGATCCGGCCACGGTTGCCGATCCGTTTAATTTTAAGGTTGAGCGTTGGAAGTACATCCGCTGCGGGCAATATGGCTCCGGCGAGTTTTCCATCGACAATCGAGACCTTGAAGCGGAAAAGCAAGCACTGGTCCGGCCCAGTAAAGGTCACCGCAAGCACGACCAGGTGCGGGTCGCCAGGAGTGTACTTTTGCCGGATGGAAAGACCCTCTTTCTGGTCATCCCAAGCATGAAGCCAGCCGAACAGATGAGCATTCGCTACACCTTGACGTTTGCGGATGCCACCAAGGCCCACGGCGAAATCATCCATACCGTGCATCGGCTCGGAAAGCACCTCGACGATGCAATTGCCCAGGTCGCTGAAACCACCGAGGCCACGCGCGAGGCCCTCAAACCCGGGCTGCACCAAACCCTCACCGTCGCCGAGAAATCAGACCACCGCGTGGCTCGGCTTCCTGCCCAATACACCGCCGCCACAGACGCCGTCAGCGACATGCTACCAGCTGGCCCGTTTAGCGCCACTTGGTCAGGCTACCTCGTCCTTGAGGAACGGATGTCCCCACGTTTCACGCTAGAAGGTACCGGTGCAGCTGCCCTGATCATCAACGGTGCCACAATTCTTGAGGAAACAGGTACGCTGGGGCGTACCACGTCCGCGCCGTTGCACCTCGACCCGGGCGCCCACTCCTTCCAACTCTCCTACACCGGGGCGAGCGACGGCTCAGGCCATGTTCGAGTCCTCTGGCAGACTGAGACATTCTTTCGCCAAAGTATCCCAGCAGGCTATTTCAAGCACGAACCGAACCCGGCTTTGTCAGAAGCGCTGACCGTTCGGCGTGGGCGCGATCTGCTGGTCCAGCAAAGCTGCCTGAGCTGTCATAGCCCCGGTCCAGATCTTGGCTTGCCTGAGTTGGCTGACAAAGGACCCGACCTGAGCGGCATCGGCTCGCGCGTCAGTCAACAATGGCTCGGCCGCTGGCTCGCCTCGCCCCACAGTCTCAAGCCTGGCACCACCATGCCAGCCACCATAGACGGCAAGACCCAACAAGGCCGCACGGATGCCGCCGATATCGCGGCCTACTTGGTCACGCTCAAAGGCCCGCCAGCCCCTTCCGTAACAGAGCAGGCTGACGACGCCAAGCATGGCGGTGCCCGCTTTCACGCCCTTGGCTGCATTGCCTGCCATAGCCTGCCAGACCAGCCTTATGATGCGACGACCGAGCGCACACCGCTCAACAATGTTCACAGCAAGTACAATCTGGCCTCGCTCAGCGCGTTTCTAAAAAAGCCAGACCGGCACCATCCCTCAATCAAAATGCCCGACTTTCGGCTTACTGATGACGAAGCCCGCCAGCTTGCCGTGTTTCTGCGAACTGCTGCCAAAGGTAAGGCGCTCCGCTTGCACGACGATGTTCCAGTGGCCGGAGATGCCACTCGTGGTAAACAGCTCATCGCTGCCAAAAACTGTGCCGCTTGCCACAGCGGCCTCCCGGCTGCCAGTAGAAAGCCGCGAAACTTTACGGGCATCCTTCGCCGTAACTGGGACGAGCGTGGCTGCGTTGCGGCCCGAGAAGCGGGCGTAACCCCACAACTTAACCTGACACAAGTGGAGCGCGCGGACCTCGAGGCCTTCCGCCGCACCTTCGCCGCAAACGCCCCCCAGGCCCTCTCCAGTACGTCCAGCCACGACTTCGCCCAGCGTCAGGTGCAGGCCCTGAACTGCGCTGCCTGCCATGAGCATGATGATGTGCCCTCACGCCTTGCCTCCCTGCACAGCCAAAGCCAATCACTCAGCGATGGCGTTCCAGCAGACCCTGCGCATGCGGTCGATCAATCTCGTCCTGCACTCACCTACACGGGCGAAATGCTACACAGCGACTACCTGCAAGGCATGCTGGAGGGCAGCACAGAGCCTCGCCCACGGCCTTGGCTGGCCATGCGCATGCCAACATTCCACGGCCGGGCCAAACTTCTCGCGCAGGGGTTGGGCGTCCAACATGGCATGCCGCCCAGCTCCGTGGAGACGACCGAGCTCGATGCAGAACAGGTTTCCATTGGCAAAAAGCTCACCGGCGCTACCGGCGGCTTTGCCTGCACGATCTGCCATGGGGATGGAGACACAGCACCGCTTGCAGCCTTCGAGGTAAAGGGCATCAACTTTGACCAAGTGGCCGTGCGGCTTCGTCCGGGCTACTACCACCAGTGGATGGAAAACCCACACAGCATCACCCCCACTACGAAGATGCCTCGCTACACCCAGAACAACAAATCTCCACTGCCGGACTTTGACCACGATGCCCGCAAGCAATTCGATGCCATGCTCGAGTATCTCAAAAGCATCAGTAAAGACTGATCAGTCCGCTGAGTCGTTCCTACTACTTGACTACGCCCGCCGCCAGCCACGACTTCCAGGGCTGTACGATCCGGCAAGGCTCTTGATAGGGGCGCGCTCGCTTTCGGACTGATCGGTCTTGATCAGACTGATC
>DMTJ01000431.1 GCA_003477185.1 Lentisphaeria bacterium | reverse complement strand
GGCGCAGCATACCGTAGAGAAGATCGGCGGCACGTCGATGACCCAGTTTGATCGCGTGGTGAAGAACGTGATCATCCAGGACCGATCCGGCGAGGATTTGTATCAACGCATCTTTGTGGTCTCGGCATATGGCGGGATTACCGATCTGCTACTAGAAGGGAAAAAAACCGGAATACCGGGCATCTACGGGCGCTTTGCGGGCACAGATACCAGTTGGCGTGACGCGCTGGAAGACGTGCGTAGCACGATGAAGCGGATCAACGCCGACATGGCCCCGCTAGGGCTGGACAGCGCGGAGGCAGATGCCTTTGTCGACGAACGGCTGGGCGGTGTCTCCGAATGCTTGCGCAGCCTGCAGCGTCTGTGCTCCTTCGGGCATTTCGAATTATCCGACTACCTGCCGACAGTTCGCGAGATGATCAGCTCAGTTGGGGAGGCGCACAGTGCGTATAACGCGGCCCTGATCCTGCAGCAGCAGGGGGTTAACGCGGTATTCGTCGATCTTACCGGCTGGCAGGAAAAGGCAAACCTGGACTTTGATGAAGTGATCAGCCGTGGCTTCGACGGTCTCAACCTCGCGACCCAACTACCGATCGCGACTGGGTACACAAAGTGTGCCGAGGGGATCATGGGCACCTACGATCGCGGGTATAGCGAGATCACGTTCAGCAAGATCGCAGTGCTCACCGATGCTCTGGAAGGGATTATTCACAAGGAATTTCACCTCAGCACAGGCGACCCCAAACTCATCGGCGAAGACAGCGTGCAGGTGATTGGCGCGACAAACTTCGATGTCGCCGACCAACTCGCCGACCTCGGTATGGAGGCCATTCATCCACGCGCCAGCAAGGCGATGGAGGCGAAGGGCATCTCGATTCGCGTCAAGAACACGTTCGAGCCAGATCACGAAGGCACAGTAATCTCCAGCAGCTACGCCAGTCCCCAACCGCGGGTAGAGATGGTAACTGGTCGCCGCGCCATGGTTGGTATTGAGGTCGTGGATCCAGACATGGTCGGGCAAAGCGGCTTCGATTATCGCTTGCTTGCGGTATTCGCAAAGTACGGCATTAGCTATGTGGCCAAGAACACCAATGCCAATACCATCACCCACTACGTGCCGCTCAGCGTGCGAAATCTCGACGCCTGCCTTGAAGAACTCGACGCGACCTTCCCCAGCGCTGCCGTGCGGACCTGTCCGGTAACCATGGTCTGTGCGATCGGCAGCAATATGCAAGTGCCAGGATTACTGGCAACGTCGGCCACCGCGCTGGCCGACGCCGGTATCAATGTCATTGCGATCTGTCAGTGCATGCGCCAAGTGAACATGCAGTTTGTCGTCTCAGAGGGCGACTTCGAGTCCGCCCAAGTTGCGTTGCACCGTGCTTTGGTCGAACAAGTCTAAATGATCGCTTGGGCCGGGCGTTACGCCCGGCCCTGCAATCTGATCAGCGCCGGTGTCGCGAGGGCCGGTTGCGATTGTGGGTGCTCGGGTGCGGGCGTCCGCGCCCACGGCCGCCGCCACCACCGCCACGGCCGCCGCCACCGCCGCCTTGCTTGTGCTGCGGTGCGTTCGGATCGTGATCGACATCCCACTCGTGGTCACGATTGCACCGAATTTTCATCCCGATCACGCGCTGGATATCTCGAAGGAATTTCTGCTCTGATGCATCGCAGAGCGCGATGGCCTGGCCGTCACGCCCGGCGCGGGCGGTCCGCCCGATGCGGTGGACATAGCTCTCAGGCTCGTTCGGCAGGTCGTAGTTGATCACCGTCTGGATCCCGTCTACATCGATACCACGTGCCGCGATATCGGTAGCGACAAGCACCATCAGCGAGTCGTCGCGAAAATCTCGTAGGGCTCGCACTCTCGCGTTCTGGCTCTTGTTTCCGTGAATGGCCGCGGACTTAATCCCGGCGCGCGAGAGCGCACGGACGATCTTGTCGCACCCGTGTTTGGTGCGGCCGAAGACAAGGGTCTTGCCTGAGGCGGAGGTTTCTAGGAGATGGACGAGCAGATCATTCTTTGCGGTCTTCTCGACATACATCAGGGATTGGTCAATCCGCTCTACCGTGGTCGCCGGGGGGGTGATCTCAACTCTGGCCGGATCCATCAGCAATGAGCTTGCAAGCTGTGAAATCGCCTGTGGCATCGTGGCCGAGAAGAACAGCGTTTGCCGCTCCTTCGGCAGAACCGCGATCACCTTGCGCATATCGTGAATAAAGCCCATATCCAGCATCCGATCCGCCTCGTCCAGTACAAAGACTTCCAGCCGGTCGAGTTTGATATGCCTTTGGCCCATCAGATCCATCAGGCGCCCTGGAGTCGCCACCAAGATATCAACGCCTGCCTGCATTTTGGCAATCTGTGGTCTCTCACTCACGCCGCCAAAGATGACCGCATAGCGCAGCTCGGTGTTGCAGCCGTACTCTTCCAGGTTTTCCAGAATCTGCGCTGCTAATTCACGAGTGGGCGTAAGGATGAGTGCCCGTGGATGGCCGGGGCGGCTACGGCGTGGCTCGCGCGTCAGCCGGTCTATGATCGGTAGCGAAAAGGCCGCAGTTTTACCGGTTCCGGTTTGGGCGATTCCGAGTAGGTCACGGCCCTCCAGAACATAAGGAATTGCCTGAGCCTGAATTGGAGTTGGGGTTGTATAGCCGACTGTATGCAGTGCGTCATGAATTGGTTGGCAGAGCTTGAGGTCGTCAAAAAGTACTGGCGAGTCACCAGCTTCATTAGAAGAAGAAGAATTAATTTGCATCCGCGAAATATAGGCTCTTGCGGCCAGCTGTCGCGGGGCACCTGAATCTTCGACGATTTACCGTGCGTATTCGTGATTTCGATCGTCTTCACACCAGACCCTGTTGCTGCAACGCTCATCGGCATTATGGTAACACGGAATTGGCGCACGAACTACGGAGATAGAGATGGCTAAGTTCAATTATGTGGCCATGGATGGCCAAGGCAAGGAGAAGGAAGGTCAGCTGCAGGCCGAGACCGAAGCTGACGCAATCAAAAGCCTGAAGGACAAGGGGCTGTTCCCAACCAGCATCTCCGAAGCCAAAGATGGGGGCGGAAAGAAAGCCAAAAAAGGCAGCAAGGGCCGCAAAGGCAAGAAGGGTGGTGGTTTGGGTTCCATCACGATCGGTACGGCGGTCATCCCCCAGAAAGGCCTCTGCGCCTTTACTCGCCAGCTGGCCACACTGCTCGACGCCGGTCTGCCACTCGTGCGTGGACTGCGGACCTTGGAGCGCCAGTCCACGGACATGATCGTGGCAAATATCGTCGGTGAGGTCGCCGACGCTGTGGAAGGCGGTCAAACCTTTTCCGAGGCGCTGTCGGCGCATCCCAAGTCATTCAATCGGCTGTATACCAACATGGTGCGCGCTGGTGAGGCGTCCGGTGCCATGGAAACGGTACTGAACCGACTGGCAGGATTTATGGAAAAATCCGCAAAACTGAAGGCAAAAGTAAAGGCCGCCTTGGTTTACCCGCTGGCCGTTTTGGTCATCGCCGGTGGTATTACGGTGGGTTTGATGGTGTTCATCGTGCCGAAATTCAAGCTGATCTTCTCCGAGATGCTCGCAGGTGAGCCTCTGCCACAGCTGACCGAGTTTGTGATCTCGATCAGTGACTTCCTCAAAGAACGATCGATCCTTGGTATAATCGGGCTAATCGTATTTGTCTTCGTCTTTAAAGTGGTGAAGAAGACCAAGCAAGGCGGTCGGCTCATTGACATGATTTTGATCAAAACGCCGCCCTTTGGCGGTTTGGTCACAAAGGTGGCGGTCGCCAGGTTCTGTTCTACGCTCGGCACGCTGATGAGTTCGGGTGTTTCAGTCCTGAATGCGTTACAGATCGTGCGCGATACGGCCAGCAACTCGATGGTGGCGGAGGCCGTGCAGGTTGTGCATGATGCTGTAAAAGAAGGCGAGGGCATGAGTAAGCCTCTGGAGTCCACGGGTGTCTTTCCCGGCATGGTGGTGTCCATGATCGAAGTGGGCGAGGAAACCGGTGCGCTTCCAGAAATGTTGGCTCGTATCGCCATCACGTATGAAGAAGAAGTCGACAATGCCGTGGAAGGATTGACCAGCTTGATCGAGCCGGTCATGATTATCTTCCTCGCTGTCGTTGTCGGTGGTATTGTGATCGCGCTGTTTATGCCGCTGATCAAACTGATTGACGCACTCGGCGGCTGAGCCAAGGAGCTCGCCCCGACGCGAAGATCCGTCAGATCGATCCACCCGATCGGTCTGACGGATTATTTTTTCAGCAGTTGCGTCCCTCTTCTACTTACACGCGAGACCGATCGCCATGGGTATCATCGATCGACTGTTCCGGAGGCAGCTTAGGCCGGAGGAAGCTGCTGCGGCCGTCCGTCCAGTTGAAGGCTCGCCCTTGTTCAAACGGGCCGTTGACCTACAGATTTCCTACTGGACTCACGACCCGGATGAACAGGCCAAACTCGCCGAACGGGCGGG
>DMTJ01000200.1 GCA_003477185.1 Lentisphaeria bacterium | reverse complement strand
ACACGCCTACGCCATTGCGCTCGCTCATAGCGTCTGAGAGGATCACAATCCGTGCATCGGAAGAAGCTGAGGGTTTCGTCATCCCGGCTTCTCCCGAGAAAACCCGAACCGCTCGTAGGCCCAGTCGAACTGCTTGACAATGGCTTCATGTTCCAAGCCAAAGTCCTCCAGCGTATAGCGATGCCCGCTGGTATAGGCGCGGTTTGCTGCTGCCTGCTCAGCCACATGCGCCTTGAAATCTTCGGAGACCGGCAGTTCAAGTGCCTCATAGATGCGGATGATGGTCTGCTCCAGATCCTTGGTCAGTTCCCTCATCTCGACAGTCTCCTGATTGCAGCCGCAGGCAGGCAGGTTCTCACCGATGCAGTGATAATAATGCGCTAGAATTTCCTCAAAGTGGTCACAAAAATAGGGGCCGCTACAGTCGTTGTCGAAGAATGCATGCCCCCCGGACATTGAACTGAGCAACGAGGGCAGAACAGAGGCAGGGCTGCGAACGCAGGCTGCGAAGCGTGCATCGGGAAACGTCTGACTCAGGCTGTCTACCCAAGAGGTAAACGATGGGTTCTTGTTCAGGTAGGTTTTGTCTGGGCCATGGACATACAAGTGGCGCTGAACTGACTCGTGATAGAAGCGTAGCAGATACTCGCGACGCGCCTCAGGCACTCTTTCGTCGAAGAACGCCAGATCCCAGAGTTCACGGCAGTTCGGGAACGCCAACACGAGGATGAAGCAGCCCCACGCGGGCACCAGCATGAAATAGTCCTCTTCGGGGGCGGAGAGAGAGACCGGGTGAATCTCGTTGAAATCCCCAGACAGCTTACGCTCGCCCCAGTGCACCAGACGGGCAAGCGGCCGGCCAATCGCGCGATCGGCGCCCACGCAAGTCCCGATCAACTTGCGCTGTAGGATCGAGGGGGCCAGCCACAGTTCCCAGGCCGCCGCCGTGGTAAACTGTGCGTCTGCCGACAGCACGCGGTGCAGCATCGTGGTCCCGCTACGCGGCGCACCAATCACGAAAACAGGGCGCCTGATCTCCACGAGGTGGTAGCCAGGAAACAGGCCTTCATCCAGCAGCAGGCACAGCCAGTTGACACACTGCACGAGCAGAAACACCGGCAGCAGCAGCAGCATCACCAGCGCACGACGCACAGTGAGGCTCCCGGGCGTCCCAGATGCACCAAAAAAAGTATTCGCAGTCAGGCGAAGAAACGTAGCGAGAAAAGCAATCACGGCACAGCGGATTGGGTGAGCAGTAGGCTAAACCCTACTCGCTCTGCTCATAGATTCCAGAATATCCAATATCCAACCAAGAACGCCCAATGTCCAAGGAAAAACTGCGGGGGTAATTTACCCACGAGGCCGCATCTCTGGCCACCTCGTTCTCGTCCACCCACGTTCACTTAAACTTGGGGTCTTGGTGGGGGAAAAATCGGCTTTATTCGCCCCCCCGCTATTGCAAGTGCTTTTGCATTATCAGCGCAGCGGAGGATTGGTACTGACATGCAGCGAAGAAACACCCAGCAACGCGAAGCGATTCGCACGATTTTTCAGGATTGCGACCGGCCTCTGTCGGTCGCTGAGGTGCTCTCGCGGGGTCAGGAAGACGTGCCGTCACTGAACCAAGCGACGGTGTACCGGACGTTGAACCTACTGGTCGATGAGGGCTGGCTGGTACGCATTCAGGATGCTGATGCGGGAACCATGTTTGAGCGAGCTGGTCTTGACCATCATCACCACTTTTATTGTCGGAGTTGTGAGCACATGTACGATCTTCCAGGCTGCCCGCTCGAAGCGCACCATGGAGTCCCCGGAGGCTTCACGGTAGAGAGCCACGAAGTAGTTTTCCGCGGCGTCTGTGAAACCTGCAGCGACGGGGTGGAAGCATGAAAGTTTGGATTGCACTGATTCTGCTGGCCGGTAGCGTTTTCGGAGGCGAGTTACGGCTTTTGTGCTCGACGTTTCCGATCTTTCAACTCACGCGCAACGTGGTGGGTGAGCGGGACTCAGTGTCCGTCAAGTTGCTGCTGCCAGCAGAGCTTGGTTGCCCGCATGACTATGTGATGACGCCCCGGGACATACGACGCCTGACCAAAGCCAATGCGCTGGTGCTGAACGGACTGGGAATGGAGGCGTTTCTCACCAGCACTGTGCAGCGCGTCAATCCCGAACTGATCATGATCGATAGCGGTGCGCAGGTCGCAAGTCTAACCGTGGAGACGCCACACGCATGTGCAAGCACCTCGTGCGACCACGACCACAGACCGCAGCACCATCATCACCGAGCGCACAAACACGACCGCGAGCCAACGGGCCCGGAGCTCAACCCTCACGCCTGGGTCAGCCCGATCCGCTATGCTACTGCAGCGGCCACCATCGCTGCCGAACTGGCAAAGCTGGATCCCGCCGGAGGGGCCACGTATGCCGCCAATGCAGCCGCCTACGCCAAGCGACTGGACATTCTGCAGGCCAAAATTACGACTCTGGCGAAATCAAACATGCAGCGGGAGGTGGTCGCGGATGCGCAGGCATTCGCCTACCTGGGCGCGGATCTCGGCTTGTCGATCGTCGCAGAATTGCCACACGGCGGAGATTCGTCCTCAGCTGCGGACATGCGTGCGCTGCTGAAGACAACCGAGGCGCACAAGCCTGCCGCGATCCTAACCCAACCTAGCGGCTCCCGGCGGCTGCAGAAGCTACTCAAGCGCGACGCCAGTCTCCCCGTCTTGGAAGTGAATCTGATGTCGACTGGCCCGATAGATGCGCCGTTGACGCACTACGAGACCGTGATGCTTAAGAATCTGGATGCACTTGCACACCTCCTGCAGTCCCGTGAACCCTGACCCCCAATCGCTACCGGCTGCCGTAGAGTTCCGTGATGTGACGGTCGTGCGCGGTGGCGTGCACATCCTGGATGGAGTTACCGCAACTGTGCCACGCGGCGGCTGCACAGCGATTGTCGGCCCGAACGGTGCCGGGAAGTCGACCTTGCTGCTTACACTGCTGGGAGAACTGCCATATTCCGGCCGCATTCACCTCGATGTTGCGGAAGGCCGTCCACGGGTAGGCTATGTGCCACAGCGCCTGGAGTTCGACCGTGGCCTGCCGATGACCGTCGAGGAATTTATGAGCATGGGATCGCAGCGGATCCCCCTCTGGTTCGGCTGCCGCAAGAAGAGCCGCGATCGCGCCCAGCAATTACTGGCCAGCGTGCGCGCGGACGGGCTGGCCCAGCGGCAACTCGGGGCCCTTTCGGGTGGCGAAGTCCAACGCGTGCTGTTGGCGCTCGCCCTGCAACAGGACCCAGAGCTGCTCATTTTGGACGAACCAGCAGCCGGAGTCGATTTTCAAGGCGAGTTACTGTTCTGCGAATTGCTCGAGGGGCTTCGTCGCAACCGTGGCTTTACGCAGCTCATGGTTAGTCATGACCTTTCGACTGTCACGCACCACGCCAGCCACGTCATCTGCTTGAACCGCTGCGTCGCTGCCGAGGGCTCCCCGCAGGACGTGCTGACTCCGCAAAACTTGGCGGCCGTCTTCGGCGTACATATGGGTCTAGTGGACCGCAGTTCGATGCCAGACCAAGCTGCCTCCTGCTCAGCCACCTGCTGCGACCACGATCAAGATCACTGACCGATGACACTCATCGCCACACTATCGGAATTCATTGGCTGGCTGCTGCCGTTCGAGTGCATGCAGGATCGGTTTATGCAGCAGGCTATGCTGGGCCTGGTGCTGCTGGCGCCCATGGCCGCGGCAATGGGCGTGCAGGTGGTCAACTTTCGCATGGCGTTCTTTGCCGATGCAATCAGTCATTCCGCGTTCGCCGGAGTAGCCATTGGCCTGCTGTTTTCCTTAGACCCGCAGTGGACCATGCCACTCTTTGCCATCTTGGTGGGGCTGGCAATCATGGCAGCGCAGCGCCGAAGTGCGCTGTCCTCGGACACGATTATCGGCGTCTCGTTTTCCGCGGTAATGGCCTTCGGGATCGCGGTCGTCTCCCGCGACAGCGGCATGCGACGCCAGATCGACCAGTTCGTATTTGGCGACATTCTGACCATCGACGACACAGGCCTGCTCTGCCTGATTGCGCTGTTTGCTGCGCTCCTAGCCTTTCAAGCCTTTAGCTACAACCGGCTGCTCTATGTCGGGCTGAACCCAGTGCTGGCCAAGGCCCACTGCGTGCACGTCGCCGTCTATCAGTACCTGTACGTGGGTCTGCTTTCGCTGGTCGTCATCTTTGCCGTATGGATCGTCGGGGTCCTGCTGGTCACCGCGCTCTTGGTCGTACCGGCTGCGGCCGCCCGCTGCATGGCGCGCACTGCTGGCGGCATGTTTTGGTGGGCCATCATCGTGAGCGTCAGCAGCGCAATCATCGGGCTGCTGATCTCCGCCCAGCCATGGGCAGATACCGCCACTGGGGCAACGGTGATTCTAGTTGCTTTTGGCTGGTTTACAGTGAGCGCCGCGGTCAGCGCTGTTCGGGCGTAGCCACCGGGTAGAGCAAGCCCCAGGCCAGTGACAGGCTCCTAGCGCAAGAGATTGAGCAGGTGGCTGTAGCTGTCTGTCCAGGCGACGGTGCGCGGAGGCATGGGCCGGTAATTGGGACTCTTGCGGGCGGTTTCGAGACAGGCTTGGTCGGACGTGATCAGGATCCAGTCTGCTGGAGAGGCGATGGGGCCTGCTTTGGTATCGGAGGAGATCCAAACTGCTTCGCGCTGGGCATCGATAGCGGCTTGAGCTAGCACGGGCTTAATGTCGAGGAGTCGGTTTGAGACGTGCACGGCGAGGATGCCATTGGGCTTGAGATGGCTCCAGTAGAGCTCCATGCATTCTCGCGTGAGTAGGTGCGTGGGCACGGATCCGGCGCTAAAGGCGTCGAGGACCATGACGTCGAAGTTTTGGCTGCCGGTGGCTGTCAGTTCGGCTTTGAGCAGGCTGCGGCCATCGCCGATCTGCACGGAGACCTCCGCCCCCCGGGCTTCGGCATCGTCGAGATAGCTGAAGTAGTCACCGCGGGCTATTTTATCGACGGCTGGGTCGATCTCGAAGAAGCGATAGCGGTCCCCAGGGCCGGCAAAGGCGGCCACTGTGCCGACTCCCATGCCGACGATGCCGACATGTGCCGGGCGGCGGCTGCCGTCCTCAGCCAGGCGTGGAACGTCTTGCAAGGCCAAACCAACACCCGCTGCGCGGGTGTAGTAAAGAGTGGGCTCGGCTCGCATGTCTTGATCTCGAATTTGGCAGCCATGAACGGTGCGGCCGTGAAAGAGGTAGTACAGCCGCCCTGGGCGTACGGCCGAATCCTTGACGTGCAGGACGCCGTAGAAGTCGCGATGGGTTTCGACATCATCGGCCAGGTCATCGGCGATCTCCTGCCAGAGCAGGCTGCCGGTGATGACAAGCACCGTAACGAGGCCGATTGACGTCCATCGGGTGGCACTTCCGTCTCGCCACAGTGCCCACAGTACCACCACAATGCTGCAAAGAATGACAGCGTGCAGTTCCCAGTAACCAAGCAGCAGCCAAGGCGCGACGATGCAAACGAGCAGGCCACCCACGACGCCGCCGACTGACATGAGGAGGTAGAATTGGGTCAGGTACCGAGTGCCCGGCTTGCTACGCGCCAGTTCGCCATGAAAGAGCAGGCAGCCAAAGAATAGCAGGGCCGAAAAGGCGCAGATTTGCATCAAGAGTGGTTGAGTCTTTAGGGTCATCATCACCCAGATGGCGACGGCTATGGCCAGCAGCAGCCCGGATACCGTCCAGGAGCGCCGGTAGGCGTTGTCATGACTGAAGGCAATGATGAAGGTGATCAGATACAACATCAGAGGCACCACCCAGAGGAAGGGAATCACGGCGATGTCTTGGCATAGTTGATTGGTGACAGCCAGCAAAATCACGGAGCCGGCACCGGACAGGACCAGCCAGTAGACGATCAGGCTCAAGCGTGGTCGCTCGCCGGTTGGGCGAGGGTGAGCGGTGGCTGCGGGTATGGGAGCAGGTGCGGGCTTTCTGATGGCAAGTGCGCACAGCCCTGCGGATACGGTGTAGCAGACGAATAGGCACGCCCACCAGATGCCCTGATTAGTCAGCGACAGCAGCGGCTCCAGCACAAATGGATAGGCCAGCAAGCCGAGCAGTGAGCCAATGTTGGACAGCGAATATAGCCGGTAGGTGGTGGCATCGTCTGCTCCGGCTTGCTTGCTGAACCAGGCCTGAAGCAATGGCGAATTTGCGGAGAGCAAGCAGAACGGAAGTCCGACCGTGGCTGTTAACGTCCACAGAATATGCCCGTACGGCGTGGCCCCGCCGGAGAGCGGGCGCCAGGAGTCGTCCGGTGGAAAAAACAGAAAGGTTGCTACCAGTGCTCCCGCAATCATGATCAAATGAACGATCGCCTGTCGCCGTGGCGACAGCCAGGTCGTAAGGACGTGTGCGTAGCAGTAGCCCACCAGCAACGCTGCCTGAAAAAACAGCATGCAGGTGGTCCACAGCGCCGCACTCCCCCCGTACCAGGGCAGGATGATCTTACTCATCAAGGGTTGAACTAGGAACAGCAGAAAGGCACCTAGGGCAATGGCCACGCCGAATCGCTTCATGAGCTACCTTTCATGTGGGCACAGGCCGCGACCTACTGTTCTTTAAAGGGCGGGACAAAGATGCCGTGGCCACCTGGCTTGGC
This sequence comes from Lentisphaeria bacterium, assembly GCA_003477185.1. Classification (GTDB taxonomy): domain Bacteria; phylum Verrucomicrobiota; class Lentisphaeria; order JABSQK01; family UBA12247; genus UBA12247. Next base: position 3,927 of record DMTJ01000200.1, on the reverse strand, counting down.
TTTGGCACCACCGACGCCGAAGGCTGCTGCCTGCTCGGATAGCAGCTTGGCATCGATGTGGTGGGGCTTCCGTAAGCCTTCTTTCTCCGGGAAAGATTCGATGTGCAACGACTGCGTCGGGAAGGCGAAGTCGACACCAAGTTCTTCAGCCAGCCGGAGAATCTCGAGGAAGATCTTCTGGCGCTCGACGAGTTCGTTAGCCCAGTCCGGCACTTTCAGGAAGCAATAGAGCAGGATGTTCAGGCTGCAGTCCCCGTAGCTGTTAAAAACGACGTGGTAGTAGTCCTTGCGGGTGTAGGGATTAGCCTTGATGATGTTCTTCACGCCTTCGGTGAAGGCTTCGACCTTTTCGGCCGGGGTATCGTAGGTCAGACCTAGCAAGGTTTTGATGCGCCGGTACTCGCGCCGGCCCATGTTGTCGACGTTGGCGTTTGCCAGGACGGAGTTGGGAACGGAGATCAGCGAGTTGTAGAAGGTCCGGACCCGGGTAGAGCGGAAGCCGATTTCCTCAACGGTCCCCTCGGTATCGCCGATGATCACCCAGTCGCCGATCTGGAAGGGGCGATCGATCAGGATCATGATCGAGCCAAAGAGATTGGCGCAGGTGTCTTTGGCAGCCAGGGCAAAGGCGAGGCCACCGAGTCCGAGACCCGCAAGCACTGACATGACTTGAATGCCGAGGTTCTGGGCCAGCAGCAAGATGCCCATGACCACGACGAAGACGCGAAGGGCCTTCTTCAACAGTGGCACCATCTGGTCATCCAGCATCGAATCTGTCTTGTCGGTGACGGTCTTGAGATAGTCTGTGAAGACGTCGACAAGACGATATGCTGCGGCGATGAAGGCGATGCCGGTGACGGTGGTGGCGAGGTAAGTCAGGGTGCGCTGCACGCCGCCATCGAACCCAAGCAAATGAATGGCGTAAAACCAGAACAGGGCCGCGGCGAATAAGCCAATAGGGCCCTCGATGCTTTCGATAATCCGATCATCCCACTGGGTCTTGGTCTTGGCGGTAATCCGGCCAAATGTGTGGGCGAGATGCTGAACGATGGTCTTGATGATAAAGCCGACCAGAATGGCCAGAAAGATGCCACCCCACTGCCAGGCAGGCAGGATCAGGTAGGTCCTGCGGGCCCAGGCTGGTAGCTGAGTCGGCGACCATGGACGCTTGTAACCGGCTCCCTGGCCGCTGCCTGCTAAGTAAGGGAACTTCTCAACTTTGCGAAAATACTCTTGAGCGCGCAGGGCGGTGTCCCGGGAAAACAGATACTTGCCACGGTTTCGTCCATCCTCGATTAGGACGATGTCGATCTCGGTGTTACGCAGACGCCAGCGAAGCAGGGGCGAGCCGTCTTCATTGGCAATCGGGATCTTCTCGGTGTCGACGACGATCACGCGGTCGATCACTTCCTTGAGGAAAATGGCTGCCTGTGAGTCCACCTCATCGATGAGGCCGAATTTGGTTTCTTCGAGCTGGAGGCACCGGGTGGCATCACTGAGGCGCTGCAGCTTGGCCTGATTCTTAGTTTTCAGTCCTTCGCGGTAATCGTTCATGGCGGAGAGAAACGAAGCCATGGTGTCGCGCGGGTTGTCCAGCCGGATTGGTTTGAGTGGATTGACGGCGGGATTCAGCTCGGTGCCCAGTAGGCAAAATGGTAGAAAAAGCAGTAACAGGTATTTCATGAATGTTCTTCGGTGGGCTATGGACGGGTGCGAGCGCTGGCTCTGACGGCGCTCAGCTGTTGGGACATGGAGGCGACTACTTCCGGATGCTCCGGCGCCATATTCTTTGCTTGGCCGATATCTTGTTGCAAGTCGTATAGCTGCTCCCAGTGGCTGAAGCCGCTTTCGTTTCCGGTAGTCGCGTAGTAGCGTGGGCCTTGGTGGGGGGGAAGGTAGGCCCATTTTTGATCGCGGACAATGGTCTTGGCATGCATCCCTTCGGTCACGAGTAGATCGCGCCCGGCGGAATCCTTGCCGGTGAGCGCGGGGAGGAGATTCAGGCTGTCGGGGGCAGCATCTTCTGGCAAGTTGACACCGGCCAGTGCCGCAAAGGTGGCGGTGAAGTCGACATGACTCACCAGTGCTTCCGAGACGCCAGGCGTTACTTCTGCTGGCCAAGACAGGAGAAATGGCACGCGGGTGCCGCCATCATAGAGGCTGTATTTTCCGCCTCGCAGCGGTCCGGCTGGGCGGTGATCGCCGAGTAGCTCGGCGGCATCATCTTCGTAGCCGTCGTCAAGGACGGGGCCGTTGTCGCTGGAGAAAATGACAATGGTATTGTCTACCAGTCCGAGGCGCTCCAGGGTGTCCAGCATCTCGCCGACGCACCAGTCCATCTCAGCGATGACGTCGCCGCGTGGCCCCAGGCCAGTGGTACCAGCAAAGCGCGGTGCAGGCATCCGCGGGACATGCGGCTGATGGAAGGCGTAGTAGAGGAAAAACGGCTGGTTTGCATGTTCTTCGACAAAAGCCACGGCCCTCTGCGCGAAGGCATCTGCCATTTCCTCATCGACCCACTCGGCGTCCTTCCCGCCGCGCATGTAGCCGATGCGGCTGACTCCGTTGACTATACTCATGTCATGGCCATGGCTGTAGCGCATTTTGAGCAACTCTGGATTATCCCGTCCGGTGGGGACGCCCGGGAACGCCCCGTCTTGCTGGTAGGTAACCTCGATCGGATCAGCTGGATCGAGTCCCACGACATCTCGCCCGTCAAGATAGACGCAGGGCACGCGATCATTGGTCGCGGCCATGATGTAGGAGGAATCAAAACCAATGTCGAGCGGCGTGCCCGGCAGGGGCTTATTCCAGTTTGGGTTGCCTGCGCCGATGCCGAGGTGCCACTTGCCGACCACGCCGGTCGCATAGCCCCCCTCGCGGAGCAGGCTGGGCAGGGTGTCGGTACCGGGCTCAATCAGCTGCGGTGCATCACCGGGGAGGATTTTTGCCCGCGGGTTACGCCATGGATAGGAGCCGGTCAGCAGGCTGTAGCGTGACGGTGTACAGGTAGCAGCGGTGGCATATCCCTGGTTAAAACGCAAGCCCTGGGCTGCCAAGCGATCCACGTTTGGTGTCTCGATCGCAGTGCCTCCGTAGCAGCCCACATCGCCAAATCCGAGATCATCGGCGTACATGATGATTAAGTTGGGCTTCTTAGACATGGGTGATCTCCGGACGGGTGCTTGCGTTCGTTTTGTCGGCAGCTGGGAAGCCAGTACCATGCAGTGATCGTTTTCGGTGTCAATAAACCCCAGGCTGGCCAGCGACTGATTGGCACTGGAGCTGGGGCGGCGTAATCAAGCACGAAGGTAAGGTGGTGCGTTCACTGGCGTAGGTCTAGGTACACTGTTATAGTGCATTTTAGTTTTACTGCCACGTCTACACATGAGATTTGCAGTCGTATGCGTTTTCGTTCTGCCCTGATTTTTCTGATAGCCTGGTGGGGATATGCCGGCACGCTAACGGTCGGAGATTTGACTCTTGACCCGGATGAGACCGGCTCGCTGCAGATTCGCCTAGTAGGCGGCAGCCAGATCAGCGCCTTACAGTTCGACATTGTCGTGCCCGATGAGCAGGCGCTGGGCTTTGGCGATGTGCAGCGCGGGGCAGCGCTCGGGCCCCACCGCATGGTCTACAATGGCGCGAATTATCGGACCGTGACCTACAGTCCGGCGTCCGATGTATTGAGCAATGGTGCCGTCATCGCGGTGGCAGTCACAGCATTGGAAGCCGGGGGCTCAGACCAGACAATCACGCTGGCGAATGTCCTCGCCATCGGGCCCAATGGCGAGACGGTGGGGATGTCTCAGAACGCTGGGACGATTTGGCTGAGCGAGGTGGACAGTGACCAAGATGGGGTCCCGGATTGGATTGAATTTCGCCTGATCGAGGAAAGCTCCCTTTTTGAAACCTTGGCGGACATCG
>DMTJ01000592.1:7923-12411 GCA_003477185.1 Lentisphaeria bacterium | reverse complement strand
GCGGCGACGTTTCCCGCACGCGAAGCGCGCGCCTGTTCTGTCGAGGGGAAACTGGTGCGACTTCCCGTTAAAGCCATTTAGATCCTCCAGGGCATTCACCTCGCTCCGGATAGATCCGGAACAACAGTGCATACCGCTACCACCCTTTTGAGTGACGGACAGTCGTTCGCTGCGGATTGCATTCGGGGATGCGCCTCAGTACGGTAGCAGGGAGCGGAGGCACGATCACATCGTATGCTGGGGCATTCTGAGCAAAATTGCATATCTGACAGGGACTTGGCCCGCCTGGAGCGAGACGTTCATCGCCCAGGAAGTAGAGTCGCTGCGTGCCTTAATGCCGTTGGAACTGGTAGCAATCCGGCAGGGCGCCCCTGCGTCCGGTGCGTGCAATTACTTGGACGACCGACCGCCCACAGCAGGCACGCAGAGCTCACGGGCCGGACTTGTGCCTGGTAGTCTGCGGCTTCCCCTAGCGCGTCGCAGGCATGGCACGCTGATTCAAAAACTTGCGGAGTTCGCAACTGAGCGCGGCGTGAGCCACATCCACGCCGCATTTGGTGGATTGCCGGCTGTGCTTGCGCACTTCGCAGCCGACGCCGCCGGGCTGAGTTGGTCGGTGAGTGTGCATGCTGCAGATGTGCTCACTAGCCCGTATCCTCCGTCGCTGTACGATACGGCCACCGTGGTTCTGGCCTGCAATGAGCATGTTGCGGCCAGTCTCTCTCACCCGCGGCTTCACGTGATTCCGCACGGATTGGCGCTGGACGCTTGGCCCATGGCAGACCTCGACGCGGCTCCGAGGCGGTTGTTCTGGGCTGGACGGTTCGTCGAGAAAAAGCAGCCATGGTTGGCGGTTGAGGCGGTTGCCGCGTTACGGGAGACCGGCGTGGATTTTACGCTCTGTATGGCTGGGGCCGGGGCGCTGATGCCGGATAAGCGGGAGTGGCTGGAGCTTCCCGGGGTGCTGCCTCAGGATCAGATCCGGCGTAAACTCCAGCGCAGTTGCGCGTTACTGCTCACGAGTTGCGAACTCCGCAACGGTGATGCCGAGGGTATTCCCAACATCGTGGTCGAGGCCATGGCGTCTGGGCTGCCAGTTGTCGGCACGATCTGCGGGGGAGTCGGCCAGATTTTGAGCGAGCGGACTGGTTGGCCGGTGGACGGGACCGCGTCTGGATATGTGGCGACGATCGAGAAAATCCTTCAGGATGCGAAAGAAGTTCGGCAGCGCGCGCTCGCGGCCAGGGCCTTAGTGGAAGCAAGGTTTGATCATCTCCACTGCATTCAGCAACGAACAGCGCTGATTGCACCTTGAAATGTCGAACTACGCGCGTAGCGTACCGCCCTTGCCAAGCTCGGGGTGTAGCTCAGCCTGGCAGAGCGCTACGTTCGGGACGTAGAAGTCGGAGGTTCAAATCCTCTCACCCCGACCACCCATATTGGGCGGATGAAACAAAGTTTTAAAATGTCATGTGACAGAGCCGGATGCGATGCTATCGTTCGGGCTCTCGGCCGCAAGACGAGTTCAGGTTCCGACATAGCTCAGCGGTAGAGCGGGTGGCTGTTAACCACTAGGTCTCTGGTTCGAATCCAGATGTCGGAGCCAATTTCTTAAAAAGGGCGTCCATGTCATCCAATTCCTATTCTCGCGCAGACGTATCCGAATGTAGCGAGGGGCGTCTATTCGGTCCGGACTACGGGAAACTCCCGGCAGGGCACATGCTGATGGTCGATCGCATCACCCATGTCGCTTCTGAAGGTGGTAACTACGACAAAGGTCTTTTGACCGCGGAACTTGATATCACCCCTGACTTGTGGTTCTTCGAGTGTCACTTTCGCGGGGATCCGGTGATGCCTGGCAGTCTAGGACTGGATGCACTGTGGCAATTGGTCGGCTTTTTTCTTGCCTGGAAGGGCTACAAGGGGAAGGGCCGCGCGTTGGGAGTGGAAGGCGTACGCTTCCGTGGCGAAGTTCTCCCCGATGCAAAAGTTGTCTCCTATGAGATCCACATTCGTCGGATCATCAATCGTAAGCTGACGATGGGCATTGCAGACGGCATTGTCAAAGTAGACGGCGAGACCATTTACACCGCCAAGGACCTGCGTGTAGGTCTTTACGGAGACACCACCGCAGGGTGAAGTTTCTCAGCTGGAATGTCAATGGCATTCGCGCGGCGATTCGAAAAGGCTTTCGCGACTTCGTCGCTGAGCAAGACGCCGACTTTATCTGCATCCAGGAAACGAAGGCACGCCCTGTGGACGTGGAGCTGGAGTTGCCAGGGTACCACGCAGTCTGGGATTGGGCGGAAAAGAAGGGCTATTCGGGCACTCTGGTTCTCAGCCGGGAAGAGCCGCTATCCACGCGCCGTGGGATCGGAATTGCAGAGCACGATACCGAAGGCCGCGTGACGACGATCGAGCTGACGGATTTCTACCTGATCTCGGTCTATACGCCGAATGCGAAACGGGACTTGTCCCGCTTGCCCTATCGCACCGAGGAGTGGGATGTGGCATTTCTGAAGTACTGCTGCGAATTGGAGAAAACCAAGCCGGTAATCTTCTGTGGCGACCTGAATGTGGCCCACACGGAGCTGGATTTGTCCAATCCCAAGGCAAATCAGAAAAAGCACGGTTTTACGCCACAAGAACGAGCTGGGGTCGACCGGATTATTGAGGCAGGTTTTGTGGATGCCTTCCGGGAGTTTCACGAAGGAAACGGCCACTATACCTGGTGGGCGCAGTGGGGCGGCGCTCGTGAGCGCAACGTGGGCTGGCGGCTCGACTATTTCTGCCTCTCAGAAGCGTTGCGCCCGCGCCTGGAATCCTGTGAGATTCTGGCGGATATCATGGGTTCCGATCATTGCCCGGTGAGCATGGAGTTGAGCGACGCAGAGTAGTCGGCGGCTGCAGGCGGGAACCGCTATTGCGGACGTCACGCGAACAGCCATCGATAGCATTGTGAGGTTAGATTTTCTTCTGCCAACCAGCCATGAAGGTGATGCCGGTATCCATGCCGATACCGTTCATGTCTTGGTAGACCGGAACGTGGACTTCCAGCGCAATGCGATGCCCAGCCAAGGGCCCTGTAGGCGGTGACAGGTTGAGACCGGCCGCGCATTCCAGCCGCTGTCCGCCGTAGTTGCGCGGGAAATGCGGCGGTGCCGCGTGGCCATGGGTGTCGTTGAAATGGCCTGCGATCGCGCCCTCGCTGTGGTGAACCAACCGGGCGGATGCGCTGATGCTCTCAGAAAGAGGGCGTGCAGCCCAGCAGGTGGTGCTGACAGCATTTCCCAGGGTGAAGCCGCTGTCATTGCGCGCATGCTCGCGAATCTTCCCGCTTATCTGGGCACCCCAAGACCAGGTATCCGCGATCCCGGTGTAGGTGACACTTGGCAGAAAGTCCCAGGTTCCGGAGCCCAGTTGCATACCGTAAGGCAGAAATGTCCCTGCCTGGCGGACGTCCGCAGCCCCGGTTGGGAGGCTGACTCCCAGGCCAAGGTGAACGCGGTGGGTGTCATCCTGATGGAGACCGATCAAGGCAGTCAGAGAAGTGTCGCCCCAGCCGGAACTGGAGTGCCCGTGGGTGCCATGGCCGTGCATGCCATGCGGGCTGGACTGCAAGGTCATGTCCTTTTCAAGCCACATGCCCATGAGCATGAGTGTGACTGATTTGGTCGGGGCGTACATGGCACCCATCATGTGCATGTTCATGCTCATGTTCGTGGCGGCCGCGTCATGGCCGAGAGCGTGGACCTCGTGCGCACTGAGTTCTTGGCTGCCCTGCCGTTGCCCGGGCATGTCCATGTGCATCATGCGGTAGGACACCATGATCTGATTGCGTGCGTGAAGATGGTCGCCCATGACGCCAATTGGGGCGTGAGCGTCCGGGCGACTGCCAGCGAGGCAGATCGTGGATAGAAGGAGCGTGCCGACGGCACGCAAAAACGGTGAATAACTCATATGAAATTACCTGAGAGAGGATGCGGTCCCGGAAAGCCGGGGACCAGGGAGGTGGCGTGCTGATGCACGAGGATATGCAGGCGGGCGGAGAAGACGCTGGCGCTATGGGAGGCTGCCATTTTCCTCAATCTCCTGCCTACAAGAGTTCTCAGGACTCGTGAATGGGGACCGGGCTGGTGTGCTCAGGATCTGGCGGGGAATATGCCGCGGTGAAGGCCAGCACGGGGCCCCGGGTTGCGGACTCCGCAAACCATGAGGGGCTGTCAGCGCTGGGAACGTGTTTGATAGGATTGGCGGCTGTGACTGATCCGGCCGGGGCGTCGCTGTGACATTTGCCAGCAGCAAGCGCGGGAGCGGATTCTGTGCGCCGCCGAGAGTCTTTGGGGAAGCAGCAGCAGTTTGTTGCGCAATCTACCGCGGATTTACAGCCGCAATTATGGTCTTGGCAGAGAAAGCGGCCGTTCGAGGGGGCTTGCGCGAGGAAGCAATCTGCGATGAACGTGGGCGAAACTACAGGAAGGTAGGCGA
>DMTJ01000592.1:0-7904 GCA_003477185.1 Lentisphaeria bacterium | reverse complement strand
TGCAAGTACCGTCGCGACGCGAGCGACCCGGGCAAACATTAGTCTATCTTGTCTGTGTAATTGCAGCAGGCCCGCACGGTGCAGGCGCTGCAAATAGGCTTACGCGCTTTGCAGGTATAGCGCCCGTGCAGAATGAGATAATGATGCGCGGGCTTGAGATGCTCCGGGGGGATCTTCTTGAGCAGCGCCTGTTCTGTCGCCAGCGGTGTTTTTTCGTCGCAGAAACCCATGCGGTTGGCGACCCGGAAGATGTGCGTGTCGACAGCGAGAGTGGCTTGGTTGAAGCACACGTTCAGCACCACGTTAGCGGTCTTGCGACCTACGCCGGGGAGGCGCTCGAGCGCCTCGCGGTCCGAAGGGACTTCGCCGCCATGTTCATTCAGGAGCAAGTGGCAAAGCCCGATCACGTGCTTGGCCTTGTTGCGGAACAGGCCGATGGTCTTGATCGCCTCGCGTACGCCTTCCTCGCCCAGCTCCAGATAGTCCTCACAGCTGCGACAGCGTGCGAATAATGGTCGCGTCGCCTTGTTTACGCCGATATCCGTGGCTTGGGCAGACAGCAGAACGGCGATTACCAGGTCCAACGGCGATTCCCACTTCAGCTCAGATTTGGGCTCGATGGTCTTTGCGAAGATCGCAAAGCACTCTGCGATCTGGGCTTTGGTCATGCGCCGAATGCGGGCCACTGTCAGTCCTTCAGCGCCGCCGCGTGGTGGGCGAAGTGGTCGCCGATAAATGTGCTGATGAAGTAGTAGCTGTGATCGTAGCCCGGCTGCAGGCGCAGAGTCAGCGGATGGCCAGCTGCGGCGCAAGCCTGTTCGAGCCGTGCGGGCTGCAATTGCTCCTCAAGGAAGCAGTCACCGTCGCCCTGATCAATCAGCAGAGGCAGCTTCTCGCTGGCTGACGCGACCAACGCGCAGGCGTCGTGTGCTTGCCATTGGGACTGATCGTCTCCGAGGTACGCGGAAAACGCTTTGTGCCCCCATGGCACGCTGGCGGGAGCCACGATTGGGGAAAACGCAGAAACCGACACGTACTTGCCGGGATTCTTGAGCGCAATAGTGAGCGCACCGTGGCCTCCCATCGAATGGCCAAAAATGCCGGCTTTTCCCGTCGTTTGGAAGGTCGCGTCGATCAAGGCTGGCAGTTCACTGACCACATAGTCGTACATGTGGTAGTGCTTGCTCCAAGGGGCACGGGTGGCGTTCAGATAGAAACCAGCGCCACAGCCAAGGTCATAGCCGTCGTCGTCCGGGACATCATCGCCGCGCGGGCTGGTGTCCGGGGCCACGACGATGATCCCGTGCTCGGCGGCGTACTGCTGTGCGCCTGCCTTGGTCACAAAGTTCTGTTCGGTGCAGGTGAGCCCGCTGAGCCAATACAGGACGGGGCAGGGGCCGGTGGCTGCCTGCGGGGGGAGATAGACCCCTACGTTCATCTCGCAGTTCAAGGCCGCGGATGTGTGCCTGTAAACGGCCTGCTGCCCGCCGAAGGACGTGACGGTGCTAGTCTGGGTAAGTGTCTGCACTATCTTGCCCATCAGCCGTGCTGAGCGCGGAATTCTTGCATGAACGCCACCAGATTGCGGACGCCTTCGATCGGCATCGCGTTGTAGATGCTTGCCCGCATGCCGCCCACGGAGCGATGCCCTTTCAGCCCTACCAAGCCGATCGCGCTAGCTTGCTTGACGAAGGTGCCCTCGCGTTCGGCATCACCGATCGTGAAGCAGACGTTCATCTTGGAGCGGTCGGCCTTGGCAGCCGGGCCTTGGTAAAAGTCGTCTGCGTCAATGCAGTCGTAGATCAGTGCAGCCTTTTCAGCGTTGGTCGCCTCGATGCCTGCCAGGCCGCCTCTGCTCTGAACCCACTGTGCAACTAGCCCGACCATATAGATCGCGAAGGTGGGTGGTGTGTTGTACAGCGACGCCTTATCGACATGGGTGTCATACCGCAACATCGTGGGAACATTTGCTGGGCCCCTGCTGATGAGGTCTGTCCTGGCGATCACCAGCGTCACCCCCGAAGGGCCAAGATTTTTCTGGGCACCACCATAGATCAATCCAAAGTTCGAGACGTCGAAATCGCGCGACAAGATATCACTGGACATATCAGCGATGAGCGGGACGCCAGCCGGCGCGGTCGGGAAGCTGGCAAACTGGGTGCCGTAGATGGTATTGTTACTGGTGATATGCAGGTAGGCAGCGTCGGGCGTGCAGTTCCAGCTGTCGGCATCGGGGATTGACGTGTAGTTCGGCCCGCTGCTCGCGACGACATTGGCTTTTCCCTGTAGCTTGCCTTCCTTAGCTGCCTTCTGGCTCCAGGAACCGGTGTCCACGTAGTCCGCAGTCTGCCCTTCGCCCAGCAAGTTCATTGGGATCATGGCAAACTGGGTGCTCGCGCCGCCCTGCAGAAACAGAACGGAATAGTCTTCGGGAATGCTCAACAGTTCGCGAATTGCGGACTCCGCACCATCGATGACAGCCGTGAACTCTTTGCTGCGGTGGCTGGCTTCGAGGATACCGTAGCCGAGGCCCTGGTAGTCGGTGAATTCTTCGGCAGCCTTCTGCATTACCGCAGCCGGCAGCGTGGCGGGGCCTGCGCTGAAATTATAAACCTGGCTCATGTCGATTCCATCGGTGAGGTGAACAGAATGAATCTCGTATAGGTAGATCGTTGCGCCTGCGGTAACAGTGCTGGCGGGAAATAATCTGCGGGTTGTTTTGGTTGTCAGTTCTGGCTGGCGCGGATCTGGGTGAGGCGGGACTGGGCCGCGCTCAGCGTCGGGTCCAGCAGCAGTGCTTGCTCGTAACGTGACGCGGCGGCGGCCAAGTCGCCGGCTTGCTGGGCAATAAGCCCGAGGTACAGGTGCAGTGACGGGTCGTGAGGGATGAGTCGTAGCGCCTTTTCGTACTGTGGCCGAGCAAGGTCGAACTGCTTGCGTTCTAGATAGCAGTTGCCGAGGTTCTTGCGGGCGTCGGCATTGTCAGGGGCCAAGCGGACAGCTTCTTGAAAGGACGTAAGGTCCTTGGTCAGAACTCCGCGGTTGTTGTGGGCATTGGCAAACAGTGGATCGGCCTGAATCGCTAGGTCGATGTGGCGAATTGCGCGTTCATGCTCGCGGCTCTGGAGTGTCAGGATTCGCGAGAGATTATAGTGCGCGACAGCCGAATTTGGATCCCGGTCGATCGCTTGCTGGTAGAAGGCTTCCGCTTCGCCGAAGCGTCCGGCATCTTGGGCGAGAGTGCCCAGCGAGTTGTAGGGCAGGGCGCTGCGAGAATCCTTTGCTAGAGAATCGGTCCAGAGGGTTGCACTGTTCTTCCATACTCCACATCGCTGGTACCCGCCTGCAGCATACGCCAGCAGCACGCAGCCGATCGCGACCATTGCGCCTTTTCCGTAGCGTGTGATCAGGGCGGAGCCGCCCGCGCCTGCGATGGCAAAAACCCCCATCGCAGGCAGGTAAAGGTAGCGATCTGCCATGATGGTCGAGATTGGGACCAAGTTCGCCACCGGGGCCCAGGCGACCACAAACCAGCCCAGGCACCAAGCCGCGAACCAGTCTTGGTGTCTGGCTCGCCAAACGGCTGCCGCGACCAAAATTGCGCCTGACAGCATTCCCAGCAGCACCTTGGGGCTGCTGAGGCTCTGAGACAGCTCATGGAAGTAGCGATTGTTCAGCCAAAGCGGCAGCAGCAGATTGCAGAGGTAGTCGAAGAAAACTTGAAAGTCTGTGACTAGAGTCCCCGTCAGGGTGCCATCGGAGTGATCGCGCGCGGTTTTACCTTGCCCGCTGGTCAAGACTCGAAACAGGGAAAGAGTGATGATCACATTCAGCGCCAGATAGCCTGCGTACTGTGCCCGGAGTTTGCGAGCGCGCTGGATGCCCGCTGCACAGAGGTCGGTGCCGATCAGTAGTGTGGGCACGACCACGCCTACGGGGCTCGACCACATTGCCAGGAGCATGCACAGCAGTGTTCCTGCGATCAGGCCTGCGCGTTGGACACCAGTCGCCGTGATGCTCTGCTGGTGACAGATTGCCGCCAGCAGCGAGAAAACCGCCAGTAGACCATATTTGCGCGACGATGCCCAGGCGACTGCTTCGATATTCACCGGATGGGCTGCGAAAAGCAGTGCGGCGATCGCCGCCGCGATTCCGATCTGGCGTGGCTCCCATTGCGGGCGAAACCCGCGGAGTAATACTCGGAGCCAGACGAACAGCAAGACCGCCGCGATCGCGTGCAGGAGCGCGTTTACGAGGTGATAGGGGCCGGGTTTCAGCTCCCACAAGGCGTAGTCGATGGCATAGCTGAGTTCACGGATCGGTTGAAACGTGCGGCCAGACTCCAGTGTGAACATTGTACGCAGGCTCTCTGCAGACAGTGACCGGATCCCGGCATTGTCGACAATGAGCTTATTGTCATCCCAGTCCGTAAACTCGAAGCTCGCAGTTTGGGCGTAGACGATGCAGACCGTGAACATGATGCCGAATATGACGAAGCGGCCAAAGCGCCTCTCTCCATTTGCAGTCTGTTCTGCCGCCTTCTTCTTTCTTATCTTCGCCATGCAATCCGGTCTGGTGGTCTGCCATTTGTCGAGGTGAATCTACCGGTACGCGCAGGCTATGGAACTGGAATCAACTACACTCTTACAACAGGCTATGACAGAAGAGGAACGACTCCGGTTTTGTCGTAACCGCGCGAAGAAAACAGTTTAGGTGAGTGGGGATGCGTGGCGCGCGCGTCTCGCTGATCTGGCTAGTAGGAGCCCGCCAACGCAGGTGCCCAAAGGAGGCATACGGCTGCGACCTATGGGGCAGGTACGACACGATTCCTCGTGAGTTCGTCAGCGTGGGGATTGCAATCCCGCGCTATGCCGACCTTTTGACGCGTACCGGACGAGGTCCCGTGGGAATGCGTCAGAGGGTAGAACGCTGGTTGGAATCCGCTAAGGATCTGAACGCGCGCCTGGAGGCCCTGAACCGCTACTCGTTACGCAGGCCAACTCAAACCCGAGATGGATTTGGTGGGCCTGGCCCCTGCTGCTAGGGGAAACGGGGGGCGTTTAGCCTTTGAAGTTACCTAAATAGCGAGCAGCGGCCGCTGGGGTTGCAGACTGCAATAAACGCTCTACCCGATTCATTTCGCGTGAGAACAGAGCCAGAGACTGCAGCAAGCGCATGTGCGCAGTCGGGGCAAATGCGGGAATCGCCAGACAAAAGAATAGCGGAGTCTTCAAGTTAGCAGCGCTGGCAAAGGAAACCCCGCCTTCTACTGCAATCCCAACAGTTAGGGATAGTGCGCGCACGGCGTTAGACCGAGCATGCGGAAAGGCGATTCCGTTATCGATGACCGTGGTCACCTCGGATTCGCGGCGGAGAAGGTCCGCCACCATTTGATCTGGGTCAGTGACGGTTCCAATTTGGACCATGGGCGCGATGAGAGTTCGCAGGATTTGTTCCTGCGAACCTCCCTCTAGTCCCAAGATCACGCGATCGGCCTTCATAAAGTTCTTTAACAACATCGAGCGCCTCTTAATTCTCTATACGTCTACATGCACAAAACTACCGCAATTCGGGCAGGATGGCTCGACTTTTCCTGAGTTAATCCTATTCAGGTCTCCCTGTGGAATCGATAGATTGCAGCTCAGGCACATGCCACCGCGCACATGGGCCACGGCCAAGCCGGCCGCGCGCAAGCGGTCGAACCGAGATAGAACCAAGGGGTCTATCTGCGCTCGCAACGCCTCGCGCTGGGTGTGCACGGCATCTGCGTCTGCACTGCCTTGATGAACAATATCGAGCTCAGAAATCCGGATCTCGAGCTCCTGTAATCGCGAAAGCTTATCAATGTCGACGTTGTGCTCGTCTTCGTCCATCGTAATCGTCTACTTGTGGTGCGGGGTTACTCGCGTAGCGTATAGTGCGCGACAGGTAGCTGTAATACCAATGCAATCGTCCAAAATTCTGTGGAGACAACGTATGCGGATAGTCGGAATTTCTGTGGTGGTGGCGTCGCTACTGAGCAGCTGCATGACCAAGGATTCGGTCCATGATTTGGCCTCGCCTGCACAAAAATACGGCCTAATCTTTACGGCGACGGAGTGGCTCCCCGAAGATAACCATGACCCAAGCGGGCACTATGCCGGGTGGATTCAGACGGTGCGCGTGGCACAGAGCATGCAGCGCGCGGGAGTGCCGGCCCAGAATCTGCGCCTGCTGTACTACGACGGCCAGTCGCGGTGTGAGGTGCCGATTCTGCCTGCAGGGCATTGCCAGCATCTGCCGCTGATCGCTCCTGCGACCAACGCCAACCTCGAATCAGCTTTCACAGAGTATTGCAGGATTCTTAGGCCCAAGGATCAACTGCTCGTTCATCTGAGCTCACACGGCGAACGGTCCGGGATCTTGCGCGGAGACCTTGGCGAGACATTGGGAGCCTCGACGGTGAGCAACTGGCTGCAGCGGGTTCAGGCGCAGACGGTGGTGGTCATAGATGCCTGCCACGCAGGAGCGTTTATCAAGCGAATGCCGCGGCTCACCAATCCTGTGATTGGGACCGCACTGGACAATGAACTGGGCTGGGTTGACCGACACGGCTCATTCGGGCCGGCATTTTTCCCGCATTTGCGGAGTTCGCAAGGGATGTCTCTGGATGCGGGGAGTGTGCGCATGGCGTTTGAGCATGCCAGTGAGCAATATCGCTGGCACGGCCGCCAGCAACGATGGTATATTGAGCACAGATTCGATGGGCAGGGACTGCCTGCGGACCAACTCGCACAGCTCACGTTTACTCCGGTTCTCTTTATCCCATGATCTATTGCTGCGAATCACCAGTCGGCCCGCTAGCCTTGTCATATGACGCCAGCGGGTGCGTCACGGGACTCGGATTTGGCCGGCCCGATACGTGGGATCCAGACGCACCAGAGAGCGTGCGCCAGGTTTGCTCGCAACTATCGCGCTACTTTGAGACCGGAGCCGCAATCTCGTTGGCGAGTTGCGAACTCCGCAAGCGCACGGATTTTCAACAGCGTGTCTCGCGCGTCGTGTGTGCGATTCCACCGGGGCAAACTCTCGAGTACCGCGAGGTCGCCGCGCATGCTGGATCCCCACGCGGGGCGCGAGCAGTCGGCAACGTGATGGCGAGCAACCCATGGCCTATCATCGTGCCTTGTCATCGTGTGGTGGCTACGCAAGGATTGGGTGGTTATACCGGTGGACTGGAGAGTAAAAGATGGCTGCTTGCGCACGAGCAATCCTGTTCCTGACCCTGGCGACGATCACTGCTCACGCGCTCGAATCGCGCGTATTTAAGTGTCGTGTAGCCGGTTTCGGCGATAATGACGCGCGAATCTTGGGCTTGTTCAATCGCTGTGAGTCACAGATCAAGCGCTATTTGCCTCGGAGCGCGAAACACGCGCCAGAGTTTGTCTCTATTCTGGCCGAGGGCAAGACCTTCCGGGGAAAAGGGAGCGTAGTGTTTATTCCGCCGGATCGCTCGCGGTGGCAGGTTGTCCCGCTGTTGATGCGGGCGGCGCTGCATCGCTATGTGCCGCGGGAGATCGAGCCGGTCCCCACAGCGGAGCAACTCCCGGATTGGCTGGTGGCTGCGTTGACACGGGAGGTGCTACTGGACCGCGACATCGCACCGAATCGACAGCTAGCGATTGTGCGGGCCTTGAAGACGCGCCCCGTGGTAGATGTACTGATCGAACAGCGGGCGCCGGTAGCTGATCCGATCCTGTATCAGGCGTACGCACAGATCGCGCAGGTTTTCTGGCTAGCAGCTCTGGATCACGACCGCCAGGTGCTTGAGAAGCTGCTGGCGAATGTGGGGATGTTGGACGGGCCGGTGGCGATCGCCGCGCGATCTTTAGATATGCCTCGAGATTCCATCCAGAGCTGGTTGA
>DMTJ01000093.1 GCA_003477185.1 Lentisphaeria bacterium | reverse complement strand
ACCACAATCCACGCTGCTCCAAAAGCCGCGAGGCGCTCAAGCTGCTACAAGACGCAGGCGAATCCTTTGTCCAGATAAACTATCTCGAGCAGCCCCCCTCCCAGGGCACGCTGAGCGAGCTGGTCAAGACTGTGGATACAGGGTTCGCAGGCATGATCCGTCGCAAAGATCTCGCCAAGACAGGTCTCTCAGCAGCCGACATGCCCGCGACTCCCGAAGAAGCGGTCTCGTTACTGGCGCAGCATCCCGAATTGATGGAACGGCCGCTCGTGGTGATAGACGGCCAGACGATCGTGGCGCGACCACCAGACAAGTTGGTGCCTCTGCTAGGCACTGGCACCACGACATAGCCGCCAGAACAGGACCAAACAAGGGCCGATCTGATGCAACTTTCCCTACGATTACTGGCCTCATTCTGCATGCCCCTCGCGGTCTTGCTCGCAGCGGTGAGTTGCAACAGGCCAGCTGAAAATACCGCAGCATCCGGCCAGGCAGCAGAAGACGCGCCTATGACTCTCCACCTGTTGCTGCCCGCACTCCCGGACGCTACCGCAGGAGGCTACGTCTACGCAGAGGAGCGCGGCCTTTATCAGAAAGCTGGCCTTACGGTTCGGGTATCTCATGAGGCCCCAGCAGACGCAGAGGCACCAGAGACCATACTCATCTGCGATGCGCTTCAGTTCCTCGAGCGCATCCGCGAAGGTGAAGACCTCGTTGCTGTCCTCGCCCCCTTTCAGGACAGCCCCAGTTGCGTCTTTGTCTGGCAAGACAGCGCGCTGACCACAGGCCTCGAGAAGCTCGAAGGCGCGACAATCCACGGCGACACCTCGGACCCACAGTGGGCCTTTTTAAGCAAGCGCTACGAAATGCCACCGCTCGCACTCGAGAAGCCGGACCCGGAGTTTGAAGCCTTCAGCCAGAATTCCACCTGCGCCGTCGCTGGCGATCACGTCCATGACCTCGCGCGCCTCGGCACCCGTGGCGTCACCACGCAGACGCTGTTGATCTCCGATAGCGGCTTTAATCCCTACTGCGGCCTGCTGGCAGTTCCGCGCCCGCTGCTGGAATCACAGCCCGACGCCATCCGGGCGCTCGTGCAAGCCTCGCTCCGCGGCTGGCTAGGCTACCTCAGCGCCCCTCAAGCGATCAGCCCGCAACTGGCGGAACGCAACCCAAAGCTTAATGCGAGCGAGTGGACCGCGGCCGGAGTCCGTGCCCGGCGCTTTGTGCTTACAGGCGCCGCCGAAAGCGGCGTAATCGGGGTGATGACCGCAGCCCGCTGGGCCAAAATGGTGCATCAGCTAGAGGGTTTTGCCGAGAGCGAGCCCACACTCCCTGCCCCCGGCAATCTCTTCACCAATGAATTCCTGCAGTAGGAGCACAGCATGGCAGTGGAAATTGAGCGAAAGTTCCTCGTCACCGGGACCAACTGGCAGGAGTCGATCAGCCGCTCGACCCATTATCATCAAGGGTACCTGGCCGCTGACCAGCAGATCACAGTGCGCATTCGCAAAGCCGAGGATATCGCCTATCTGACACTGAAAGGAAAGCGCTGCCAAATCTCACGCGCAGAGTATGAATATCCGGTACCGCTCGGCGATGCTGAAGAACTTCTCCAGCTCTGCGGAAGGCGCACCGTGCAGAAGGTCCGGCATTTGGTCGAACACCAAGGTCACACCTGGGAAGTCGACGTCTTCGATGGCGAAAATGCCCCGCTGGTGATCGCTGAGCTCGAGTTGCAGTCTGAGGCAGAACCATTCAGCCTACCGGATTGGCTCGGAAAGGAAGTGTCCACCGATCCGTGCTACAGCAATTCCTACCTAGCCAACAACCCGTATTCAACCTGGTGAGAGCCGCCCCTGCTGTATACTATTCAACGCAGGGACGGTAGCTCGCGCCCGCGTCAGGGCGCTCGGCTCGAGCACGCAGTGCATCTCTCCGGGCGCTGCATCCAACTCCTCCAGCACCAGCCCCCATGGGTCCGCCACCAGCGAGTGGCCGTACGTCTCCACGCCTAGCGCCTCATGGGTACCGCACTGATTCACCGCGGCAAAGAAACACTGATTTTCAATAGCCCGGGCCCGGGCCAGCACCTGCCAGTGTGCCTTCCCGGTAAACGCGGTGAAACTTGCCGGGCACAGCATCAGGTGAGCGCCCGCATAGCAGCGGTATAACTCCGGAAAACGCAGGTCATAGCAAATGCCCGCGCCGATACGCCAACCCGCCACTGAGAACTCCGCTGGCTGGGTCCCGGCTGCAAACGTCTTCCTTTCGTCCACCGGGCTATCCGTATCGAGCAGCTGGAACAAGTGAATTTTGCGATATTCACAAATCAGTTCGCCGCGTTCATCGAACGCCACCAGAGCGTTGTACACCTGATCGCCATCCCGCAGCGCAATGCCGCCCCAGACACACACCGTTTTGAACTCACGGGCTAGCGGTGCCAGCAACTGGCGATATTCAGCCGCAGTCTGCGCGGTTTTGCGAACTCCGCAACGCGTGCCGCGATACAGTACATTCTCGGGAAAAATCACCAGCTTGCTGCCAGCCTCCGCGGCTTTGCGAACTCCGCAACGCGCGGACTCTAGATTACGCTCCATGTCCTCACCGGCATCCAGCTGGACCAGCGTAATGCTGAGGCTTTGGGTCGGGATCACCGACGCGGTTCTGCGATCTCTTTTAGCAAGCGGTCGACAATGTCGTCCGGGGTTACACCCTCGGCATTTGCATGAAAGTTGGTCATGATGCGGTGCCGCAGCACGGGTTTTGCCAGTGCACGAATATCTTCGCAAGCGACATTCGGCCGATTCTGAAGCAGCGCCCGCACCTTCCCCCCCAGTACGAGTGCTTGGCTGGCACGACTGCCAGCTCCCCACTTGATGTATTCGCGAATAAACGCAGGAGAATTTGGCTGCAGCCGGGTGTTTCCGGTCAGCGCCACAGCGTAGGAGATGACATTGTCCGGCGCGGGCACTTCGCGCACAAAACGCTGAATCTCAATGATTTGCTCGGCGCTGAATACCTTATCCAACTCGGGAACGGACGGATTTGTCGTCCGCCGGACCATCTCTTCCTCCTGCTCCTGGGGCAGGTAGTCCAAGACCACATTCAGCAGGAAGCGGTCAAGTTGCGCCTCGGGCAGCGGATACGTCCCCTCCAGCTCGATGGGATTCTGGGTCGCTAGTACGAAAAACGGCCGCTCAAGCGGGTAGGTCGTTCCAGCTGCAGTCACCTGGCGTTCTTCCATTGCCTCCAGAAGCGCAGCCTGCGTCTTGGGCGGCGTACGGTTGATCTCGTCTGCCAGCAGCATGTTCGCGAAAACCGGGCCGCGATTGAACGAGAAAGACCGCTTGCCTGTAACCGGATCCTCGTCGATCACCTCGGTACCGGAAATGTCCGCTGGCATCAGGTCTGGGGTAAACTGAATACGCTTAAAGCTCAGCGAGAAGATCTCCGCGATGCTTTTCACCAGCAGTGTCTTGCCAAGGCCAGGCACACCCGTCATCAGGCAGTGCCCGCGGGCAAATAACGCGATGATGATCTGTTCAATTACGTCTTCTTGCCCAATAATCGCTTTGGCAAGCTCGCTGCGCATTGCGCCACCGGCGGCGGCAACGCGCTCCATCGTCTGGGCGGGTAGGTTTTCAGTCATACAGAATTCTCGAGAGGGGATTGGATACGTAGAGTCGTCAGTTTAACAACGCGTACATCACGATGTTTACGCCAAGCTGTGTGTAGAAAACGTGGGCGTAGTCGCTGATTTCGCGACTGCCGTAATAGCGAAAGACTCGCCAGGTCCCATCTGGCTCATTGACCCAGCTTGGAAGCGCTTGCTTCTGACAGTAGATCACGTCTTTGAGACTGTCCTCACGAGTGGATTCATAGCGGGCTCCAGAATAGGCGGCGGTCTCCAAATAGTCCGCCAATCCGGTCGTCCCCTCCCGAACCCGGAATCGAATGTTCGTGGACCAGTTTCCCATCGAATTTCTTCCCCAGCCCATAGCGATGATGGGAGTTGCCAGAACAGCAACTCGGCCATGCACCTTGAGCCCGACAGCAGAATAGGTCGCCTCTGGCCACTTCTCGTTAATCACGAACTCTCGCACCGTATCAGGAAGCAGAGATGCGTCGGGCAGATCCGGGTACATCACATCGTACAGCTCGTGCTCCCGTTCCAGCGGGCGAAACTCCTTCTCGGGATAAAGCGCGTGAAAGGCGTCTTTAAGTGCTGGGGAGGCACTCCAATCGGCAAAGCTATGATGCTGGCCGGGATTGCCTTGTCCCCGCAGAAACTCGGCATTGATCCCTGCGTCGATATACAGAAACCCGCCCCGCTCTAGATAACGCTTCAGATTCTGAATCTCCAGCGGTGAAAAGGTCCAGTCCTTGCGGTCTGCGAAGTTCGCATAGATGAACGGGTATTTGAACATTTCGGGGTCCTCGAAGCTGCGCAGGATCATCGGGTCGGGCGCGGTCTTGATCGTCGATACCCGGTTAATCTCAGCGAGCAGTGTCGGAAACGCGTTCGCGTAGGCACGAAAGCCCTGTTCACCCGGCACCAGTTGGGCAAGCCAAACCTCGGGCGGCCCTTCCTTGCGGATCTCCACTAATTCGCGTTCCGCAGCCTCTTCTTCTGCGAACCCCGCAACTGCGATGCACAGCAGCGCTATCACGCACCATCTTACTTTTCCCACGCGCGTTCTCCCGCTGGCTTCGTTGTTTTTTGGGGAGTCGGTGGGACGACTGCTGGGCTCGTGATCCGAATCGTCGAAGTGCCCGTGGCTCGTATCGTGGTGCTGCCAGTCGTAGGGATCGTGGTTGGGCCTTGCAGCACGCGCACATTGGGCTGCACAGCAGAGCGTGCTCGGCTGGCTCTGAGCTTGAGCGCCTGCCCGATTGCCGCCGCCAACGCGTGATCGGATGTAGAGCCTTGCAGCTCAGTCAGCAGCTCTCGGCCCTTCGGCTTGCTTCGCAGGGTTCCGATCGCCCAGCCGCGCAGATTAAACTCGTTAGTCTCCAAAACGTCCTCAGCGACCATGGCCCAGTCCGCCAATTGCAGCGAGAGTATGTGTTGGACCGCGGCCTCTCGCACCGCATCGCTGTCATCGAAGAGCAGCTCCTCGATAATCGCGCTAGCAACTTCTGGCGGCTTCTGAGCAGCGAGCCGCACACAGATCGCACGTACATCCGAATATTGGCTGGTCGCCAGTTTCTCTAGTTCCCCGGCGGTCCAATCTGCCCCCTTTGTGTACATGCCAGCTCGCTGGCGAATCTGAGAAGAATGATCCTCAAAGAACGGCCACAGCCGCTCCACCGCCAGACCCTTGCCACGGGCTTGCAGCCACGTGCTCACCGCCGCCTCGCGATAGGGCGCGCGGGTATGCTGCAACAGCTGACTGAGAATCGGCTCCTTCGCATTGATCACCGTACTACGCACAAAGCGTATCCCGATAGCCTGGTCCAAGGCGGGGTTTCCGAGCAGTTCGAGCAACTCGGCAGTGCGTTCCTTATCTCCCAGCATGATCAGATTCAGGGTCGCCTCCGCCCGGATACTAACATCTGCGTCTTCTGCCAGCGCCTCCATGATCGGCTTGGCCTTCGCCCTTCCGCGCAAGACCCGCACCACTTCCCGGCGAATGTTTGCATCCTCGTCGGTTGCCAACGGGCCAACTGCCTCGACCATCGCATCTTCGGACAACATGTTCGCATTCCGGATCGTCAACGAGCGAATCTCGCGGTCTGGATCCTTCAAGCCTGCGAGCAACTGCGCCGCTCCCGCCGGCGGCCGTAGAATCGAGAACTTGTCGTACAGATTACGGCGCACCACGACGTCCTCATCGGCAAACGCGGAGAGCACGATCTGATCGTTCAGCTTGTCGAGTTCGTCTAGCGGTTTTCCCAAGCGCACACGTCGTAGGCGACTGTAGATGGTGGGCGCGTGAGAGGCTGCGAGCCGGCGAATGTTTACGTCCGCATCCATCAGCCTGCGCAGCAAACCGTTGTAGGCGAAGCTGGGGATCACTGGCGTCTCAGTCAGAGAAACCAACGCGGCCTGGCGAACCGGCGCGTGCTTGTCGCCAAGCGCGCTTAGCACGGCCATCGTTGCAGGGGCAGTCTTGTACTTGCCGAGAATCAGGATCGCCCGCAAGCGCTTGTCATTGTCGGCCAGAGTGAGGTCGCCCAGGCACTTAGTGATCGTTTCTTGCTCTGTCTCATGCCTGGTTTCTCCAGCTGCAGGTCCGGCAGGCTGATCTGCGAATAACGCAGCAGACAACAGGATAATCAAGGCACGCAGAATCATGAGTTGCTCAGGAAATTGAAGGCCAAAATGCCTGTGAGACAGCATGCCACAGGCAAAGTTGCGGCGTCTGTTGATCCGGGTTGGCTGTGTGGGAACCGGATCAGGTGGACAGTTTACTTAGACGGTCCAGCGCATCCTCGTAGGAAATACGCCCCGAATCAAGAGCGTCCAAAATATCTGACGGCACGTTATCTATCGGCGCAGCAGCCGTTTCAGCCACCACTGGCTCCGGCTCGGGCGCGACTGGGGGAGGCTCAGCCTCGGGAACTGCCGCTTGGGGGACCGGCGCAGGTGTCACAGGTGCTGGCGCTGCCTTGGCGTGCGGACGCGCTATGGAGCCGGCAATCTTAAAATTGGTCGAAGGCAGTGGCGCCAATGGCGCAACTGGCTGGCGACGGGGATTCTCCGTGTGCGCATCCGTCGGGCGGACAGGACGGAGAGTATCCTGAACGACTACAGGCCGAGTTGGCCGGGCTGCCGGTGTCGTGCCATCATCCGAGAGCTTCTGCTTGATTCCGGCTAATCGGGCCTTCGCTATGGTAAAGCTAAGCTCAAGCGCATCCCCTACGTCATCAAGTCGCCCTTCTGCTAACAAAAACTCCTGTGCGAACGCGAGCTCCGCTCCGGTCAGCTTCGCGAGAGGCTCATCCTGGTTCGATTCTTCAGAGAAACTACCTTCCAGGCGGACGCCACATGTGGCGCAACCTAAGGCATGAACATGCAGAGTCCTTGCCTCACAGCATGGGCATTGACTGGGTCTCTTTTGCGCCTTCATTTTGCTTTACTCTCCTGGATAACTGCTAGAAAATCGTCTAAACTCTCAATTGTGCGGTCCATGAAGTCAACATTCTCGCAGTCGATATCCTCCATGGTAAATCCACGCATGACGCAGCCTTCAAGGTCGCAATTGTAGAAATTGCAGTTGCTGATCTTCATGTCTTCCATGGTCAACTTGCGTAGATTGCCGATTCCCTCACGGAGCCGGAACTTCACGTCCTTCAACGTGACTCGCCGAAACAGTGTCTGAGACTGGTTATGCCCGGAGAAACTCACGTGCTCAAATACAGCCTCGTCGAACTGAGAATTGTCCAGATCCACGTTATTGAAATTCACATGACGAAATGTGGACTGGCGAAACAGCACGTTCTGCCCATCGATCCCGTTCATCGACAGATCGCGCAGCTTACAGCCTTTACTGATCTCAACCTGCGCGAGATTGGCGGAGTTGAATGAACAGTCGTTCAAATCAGAATCTTCCCCCTGCCAGTCATCGATGCGGCTGCCGTTAAAGGAGCAATGAATGACCTGCGTGCGCTGAACGGTCAGGCCACTGACATGTGCGCCAGTGAAAGAGGACTTCTCAAGCTGTGCATCCTGAAGGGAAATCTTGCTGATCGCAGCCCCCTTGATGGAACAATGCGCCATCCGGCCGTCCACTATTTCCATTCCGTGAAACCGCGTCGCGCTGAACGTGTTGTTTGCGAACTCACCGCGAGTCAGCGTGATATCGCCGACATCGCTGCTGTACATCGAGTTGCCCTTGGTCGTCGAGTCTGAGCCTTCCGCCCCAACATAGGTTTCCGCCTCAAACGTGCCAGACTGCTGGCCCGCTCCGTGGTTGGAGAGCAAATCAGAAATCACCGTCGGCACACTCTTCAGCCCTTGGAGAGCATCGCGGAGAACGCCGTGCAACCCAGGCTGCGTCGTGGTCGTTTGGTAGGCCTCACGATGCAACTCATCTGGCGTCGCAGTGCCGGGTCCTATTCTCCCAGAAGATTTTTCATTCTCGGTGGTTAGGGCAGACAGCAACTTAGCGGTCTGATCATCGCTGATCTTCCCACTCTTGTTCATCTCCATGATCTTGCGAATCTTATCGTCCATCGTCCCTCTTTCCTGGGGTCATCGCGCGCCACTCTGGCAAAACGTACTAATAAACGCCCTGCCCGACGATTCAAGACAGATCAC
Organism: Lentisphaeria bacterium; assembly: GCA_003477185.1. GTDB lineage: Bacteria > Verrucomicrobiota > Lentisphaeria > JABSQK01 > UBA12247 > UBA12247. The sequence goes on along the minus strand of DMTJ01000093.1, from coordinate 4,490 downwards.
CGTCCTCGTCGGGACGTCACGATTTAGAAGGCAACTCGAACGAGATAGCGATTCAACAGCCGTCGCCGGTGATCCAGCCTGTCCACGCGGTCAATCACTACGTCGACCACGTCTCCGTGGCGGACACTCTGCAATGCCCGGGCAAGATGTTTAAAGCTGGCAACCGGCACTTCGCCGATACGCACCAGCACGTCTCCCCGCTGAACACGGCTGCGCGTCAGGCTGCTGTTTGCATCCAGCGACGCGATCACCAAGCCACTGCGATAGGGCAGCCCCAGCGCGGTCGCCATCCGCGGCGTCAGCTCCTCCACCTCAGCTCCCAAGCGCTTCCTCGCCAGGTCTTCGCCGCTCAGTACCGGCACCGGAATCACCGCCAGCGTCACCGTCTCGCCGTCGGCCAGTGTGAACGTCACCTCTTCCGACTCCTTGAGCAGCCACAGCGCCCGACTCACCTCGATCGCCCGCGATACCGGCGTGCCGTTCACTTCCAGAATCACGCGCCCGGTTTTCAGCCCTGCCGCTTCCGCCGGGCTATCGGGCAGAATCTCACCGATCACAACGTGCGACGTGCGCGCCCGCTGATCGAAACTCGTGCCCGGGACGATCCCCAACTGTGCGTCGCGGAAGCGCTCCGGCAACAACCAGCCACAGAGCACCCGCTCGATCGTCTTCATTGGAATGGCAAAGCTGATCCCCTCCGCTCCCTCGCGAATTGCCACACTGATCCCGATCAACTCGCCATCGGCGTTCACCAAGGGGCCGCCACTGTTCCCCGGGTTGATCGCTGCGTCCGTCTGCAACAGCGACTCCAGAATGACCCGGCCGTCGCTTGCCAGGTTGCGGTCCTTGGCGCTCAGCACCCCGACAGAAACGCTGTGCCCATATCCCAGCGGATTGCCGACCGAGACCACGCGCTCCGCTAGAAACAAATCGTCTGGCGCCGCAAACTTCACTGCCTGTAACAAGGTATCGGGCGGCACGTCTATCATCGCCAGCAACGCCAGGTCCGCATCCTCGTTTGTAGCCAGCGGCAGAGCGTCATACTCCTGCCCATCCGCCATGGTCACGATAATCCGCGTTGCCCGGTTGATCACATGGCTGTTCGTCAAGATCAAGCCACGACGATCCACAATCACGCCGCTACCGAGAGACGGCTGCGAGCGTTCTCGTTGGCCGAGCAAAAATTGCATAATGGCGAACGGATCGTGTTCGTTCACGTGCGTGGTCACAGATTGCATCGTGCTGATATTAACCACGGAAGGCAACACTTCGTTCGCCGCCAGCATCTCCGCCGTCACTCGGCGCGTCTTCTTTTCCCCCTCAACCTGCTCCTCTGCTTGGAGCAGCAAAGTCATACTGCAAACAATCAACAAAAATTTATTAGCCATCAGTCATTGATCCGCGTCGGTGGTTGTGGTATCGGTAACGGTCTGACACCGTACTTTCCAACTGGCTCCCGGCGAATTAAAAATGGCGGATTTTGGTTACTTCTACGAGCAACTGCTGAGCGAAGGCTTTTTTGTCTGTGACCAAGAAGAGCCATACTTCCAAGAACTGCTGCTACAGGTCATCTGGAATGAGCAATGGCTGAATCAGCCGCTTCGGACAGTCGATGGCAAAGAAGTCGCCGTCCTGCATCAGGGCATCTGGAATGTCGAAGCCGGCCCCGACTTTCACGACGCAGCTCTGGTCATCGACGGCAAGCCACGGCGCGGCCCAATCGAAATTCACTTCTCCCCCAAGAACTGGACGCAGCACGGGCACCAGAACGACCCCGCGTACGACGATGTCATCCTCCACGTGGTCTGGCGAAACCCCGAAGAGCTAGCCGAATCGCCCCCCGGCGTCCCCCTCCTTGTCCTGAAGCCGCAGCTATCCCGGCCCCTGAACACCATCGTCGACGAAATTGATGTCCGCGGCTATCCCTACGCGAACAAAGTGAGCCCCGATGACCTGGCCGCGCATTTCGTCCGCCTGTCCGATTCAGAACTGCTCGATTTATTTACATCCGCGGGCATTGCCCGGTTGCTGCGCAAAGCACGGGACATCAGCCTCCTGATCGAAAAAGTTGGCCTCGAAGAGACGGCCTATCGCATGCTTTGCGATGGCATGGGCTACAAAGCGAACCGGGCGCCGTTTGCGGACCTCGCAAAAGCCGTGCCGCTTGCCAGCCTCAGCGGCCAGTCCCCGCTCGTCGCCCAGGCCCTCCTTTTTGGTGCCGCCGGCCTGCTGCCGGATCCATCCCAGCACCCGATTCCCGCCGAACTCCGCGACTGGACCACCAGCCTCTGGCAAGAGTGGTGGCCCCGCCAAACCGGCGCGCCAGCCCCGACCTGGATCTCTGCGGGCCTGCGGCCCACTAACACCCCAGAGCGCCGCATCCTCGCGCTCACCCAACTGCTTGAGCGTACCGAATGGCGTCCGGGCAGCGCGATTCTGGACACCATTCTCAACAGCGAAAGTTCCGCTTCCTGCGTCCGTGAGCTGCGAGCCATTCTCACCTGTAAGGCCGAACCACCGTTCGATCGTTTTCATCATTTCACCGGCCTCTTGAGCAAGCCCACCGCGCTGGTCGGCACGACTCGCGCGGACGACCTGATCGTGAACCTCGCGATCCCTCTCTACTTCGCCTGCTGCTTCTTTCGCAACCGCGCCCTGGACTGCGAGAAAGGCAAGCAAGCCGTCCTGCGCATGCCCCGGTTGCAGTCAAATCGAGCTCTTGAAGAAGCCATTCACCGTTTCTTCATTCCACCCAGCCGCAGCCGCGACGTCGTCCGCAGCGCCTGCGCGCAGCAAGGCCTACTGGGCTTGTATCGACAGCATTATTCTTAACAACTGCATAGATCACGCGATTCGTCGCGAGAGGGCCTAAAGTGTTTGGATTCGGCCAGTTACGGCAGTGATCCGAATGAGAGTGTCTCAAGATACACCGAAATCGGAGAGCAAGGTAACTGGCCGAAGGTGAGCGCAGTAGGCTCTCGTACCAGAATCACGTAACTTATAAAAGGTTAGACACAGCGAGCGTATCATGGCATTCTCAGCAGCAGACCTTCAGCAATTCGACGAGCAAGGCTACGTCATCTGCCATTCGTTCTTCAACGACAAAGAAGTGGCGGCCATGCAGGCGGAACTGGCGCGCTTGGTCGCCGACGGCCTCCTGCGCAACGTGGCCACAGAGGGCGACGGCACCACCCACTCCACCACCCAATTCAACCTCCAGATCTGCCCGCTTGCGCCGCACTCAGAGGTCTTTCGCGCCCTGCCCTTCTGTACCAAAGTCCGCACCGCCGTCCACGAATTGCTGCGCGCAGACTTCCTGATCCATCTCGACCAGATTTTTCTCAAGCCCGCCGGCCATGGCGCCGGCACTGGCTGGCACCAAGATGACAACTACTTCCGGACCGGGATTCCCACCGCTGGCACAGGCATGTGGATCGCCGTGCATGACGCCATGGTCGAGAACGGCACCATGCACATCGTTCCCGGCGTCCATGAAATCGCCCGCCCCCACACCCGCGACCTTGGCAGTGACCACCACGTCACCTGCTTGGTCGATGAGAACCAAGACACCGTCATTCCCGTAGAAATGAAAGCCGGCAGCGCTCTCTTCTTCAACTTCGGCGTGCCTCATTGCACCAAGGGCAACACCACCGAAAACGACCGCGCGGGCCTCGCGCTTCACTTTCTAAAAGAATCCTTCCGGGACCAAGCTGGTGCCCGGCTCAAGAATCGCCCCAGCCTCTGGGGACCGGACTATGACGCGGGCCTTGCAGAATACGGCACTTCGCAGGACGGAGCCTGGGAGCAAGTGACCAGCTGAAAGTCCCAGCACGCTGGACCTGGCAAGCCTCCCCATCGTAACTCCGACCAGGCTTGACAAATAATTGGTCCATCTCGAAACAATGACGAGCCTGGATAATTCATGCTAGAAGCATTCCAGAGAGAAAAACTACATATGCGTCCGAATCAGGGAGAATGACACCGCCGCCAGAATCTGAACGAGTTTCGATTACGAATTTTTCGTGTGCCAAATATACGCAGATAGCCGTGCGTTCTGATTGGCCAGAAGAATCAGTGGACTGCATTCGCTATATCTCGTAGACGTTCAAAGTATTTTCATGGCTGCCATTCATAGTACTCAAAGGGCTGCCATTTCGTAGCAGGACAGTGTAGCGTCAAGCCGGACGCCAGCAGAGAGCTGATGTAGCACCAAAACGGAATCTGCCGTTTGTGCAAACCGAACCGGGACTGATGGAAGTAAAATTGAGATTAAGAGTCCACGGCGAGATGGCATCTCCACCGTTCGCCCACGTGGGCTTTATTTGTTGCGATCTATGCTCTTGGTCTTCTCTGTGCCTTAAAACTCTATCTTCGTACCAGCGCTGCGAGAGCCTGGCGATCTGGCTTGAGGCGGCCCCGCTGGTTCTCGGGCCACGGGTGCCAGGCGACGGGGATTTTGTAGGCGGGCAAGACCTCGCATAGCTGTGCGG
>DMTJ01000451.1 GCA_003477185.1 Lentisphaeria bacterium | reverse complement strand
ATGGCCATCAGCAAAGAGAGTGTTCGTTTTTTGGGAATTCCAAAAGTAAAATTTTATGACCAGAGCCGTTGGTTGTCGGCCGCATGAAATAACATTGCTGAGCAGCGTTACGTTCACGACTGCCAGCGGCAAGAACCCGTGTCATGGGAGAGAGGATTGGTGCTAGACGCCAGCCCGGAGGCTCAGAAGCACTGCCGGGTTGCTGCCAGCCGGATACGTCCTGCCCCACATGATTTGCCCTTCCGTAGGTAAAGTCTCTCGCTGAATTCGGCGCCGGCGGCGACCATGTATTCGTCCTTGGGCCTATGAGGCAGAACACAACAGTAGTGCCCCCTATTTCAGGAGTGGGCAGATACCCGCTTGCATATGTATTTTCCGGCCAATGAGGTTTTCCCCCACTGACCCGAGTTAATTCATGCGGCGCAAAAAACATCTGCATCAGCGGCATAGGTCATCTAAGCTGTACCGACCTGCTTCAAGGTATGAACGCATCGGGTGCATCTTGCTGATCTTTTCACCCTTGAGAGGGCAGGCAGGAGTGCATACTCGTCTGCGAAGTGAAGTAGGTACCAGAGTTAGAAGGCTTCGTTGGACCAAGCGCATTTGAGCCCGGCTGCCTCAGCCATGTGAATCGCGTTGTCGAAGTGTGCCGGGGGGCACGAGTCCCGGTCGAAGACGCCCCATACCTCGTCAAAGGGATAATTGTCACTTTGCTGGTCGCGAAGCTGTAGCGCCTTTTGGACGAGGCTCAACGTGTTGGCACCTGTGCCATCGATCTTGACCTCGGCTAAATTGGGCGGCAAATTCTCTTTGATCGCCTCAAAGTAATTCGGCTCGATCTTGCTTCCCTCACAGACAATATGGATGCGCTTGCGAGTCTCCCAGGTGCGGAAAACACGGACCCCAACTCGTGAGCGGCGCTTGAACCAGTTCTTGTCTCGGTCACTCAGCTTTGTTGGCTTCCCCACCGACCACCTCCTTTGCCACATCCGCGAGATCTGCCAGAAAAGGCACGGCCCCATAGCGTCCTGGGATGTAGTTTGGCTCGAACGCTGCGTCGTTGCGCACCTTGGTGCCCTTGGGAAGTTTGATCTCTGCAAGCGAGTAGAGGTCGGTTGCGCCACGTTGGCCTTTTCCTACGAACCAGATCTGGTCTCGCCGAAACGGGCTGGGGATATACCCTTTGTTACCGCCCACCATGTGGACCCAGTTTTGTCTATGTTCATTCGTCAGGGTTCTTCTTTTGCGGACATTATCTGCACTGGTCCGAGGAGCCCAGCGGCTCAAGATTCGTCAGGTGCACCAGCAGCATAAATGAATCCCTCTCTTCCAGCTCCCTAGCCATGCCATAGAGAAAGTCATAAGTCAGCCCATCTATATGACTGAGTTCCATGATGTGGGCGAAGCCAAAGTGGCTTTGCGCCTTTTGCTTCGGGATCATGCGCCCAGACCATTTACGCGGTTTAGCGAGGACTACATTCCTCGCGGACTGCTTGGGCGCGCGCTCTTGCTTGAGCGATCCGTCTAGATCGTACACAAGTTCACGCACCACTACCCCATAGGCCGGCTCGTCTGTCTCACGATTCAGGTAGATGCGCGAGTTGCTGCTCACGAAGCGTCCAAACTGCTCTAGATGCAGTTCGGGGTCCCCAGCGATGATCGCCGCACTGAGTTCTTCCGGCATGCGAGCCGCGGTCAGGGCCTGGTAGTTGGTCTTGAGCGTGGCCTTGACGCAGCGCGTGTTTTGAACGCGCTGTCCACGAGAGTCCACGTAGCTGCTGGTTACCGGCACTCGGCCACTCTACATGACCGCGATCTCCGTAGCGCCATGGCTAAACGTAAGCTAGTGCGCCATCAGAAAGGAAGGTCATCATCCGACTCATCCGGAAATGGCGGATGCGCCTCATTGGGCACGAACGTAGACGTGGAGGGAGGCGGGGCACTCTGCGGCGGCGGTGGCACAGCCTGAGGGGCTGGCTGCGATTGTGGCGCTTGATAGGCAGCCTGCGCGGGCGGCGGGGGCGTTCCCCAATTCCCTGGCCCCTGCTGCTGCGGGGCGGCTGCTGCCTGCTGAGCCGGTGCGGCGTAGCCCCCTTGCTGCTGCTGTGGCGGAGCGTAGCCGCCGCCTCCAGCTCCGCCTTGCTGGGCACCATCGCGCCCAGGAAGGAACTGCACATTCTCACCGTAAACAGACAGGCGCGAACGCTTCTGGCCTGTCGCCCGATCATCCCACTGGTCCATTTTCAGCCGGCCTTCCACTAGAACGCCACGGCCCTTCCGCAGATACTGGCCGCAGCTCTGTGCTTGACGGCCCCACACGTCCACATCCACGTAGCAGACGTCTTCACGGTCCTCGCCTGCCGCCGTGCGGTAGCGCCGGTTCAGTGCCAGCCGCAACTTGCAGACCTGGTTGTCTTGCCCAATCTGGCGCAGCTCAGGGTCCGCGGTCAGATTTCCACATAAAACTACCTTATTAAAGTTCGCCATCGTTCTCTCCCGCTTCCGCCTTGTCTGGCTGTGTTTCTTCTGTTGGTGCCTCCGCCTTCGGGGCGACCATATACTTGGCTTTGAAGGCATCGATTTCCGCCTGCTGGGCCACACTGGTATCGGTATATCCGTAGAGCAGTTTCGCAATGCACTTATCCGTCTTCAGCTCTTCACCACACGACACCGTGATTGGCAGGCCAAATGTGTCAGGCAAGATCGATAATTCAATCGTGATATCATCCGAAATCACAGTGATCCGCAGGACCTGGCCGTCACCGGTCTGTTCGCTGTCCGTGCGATACTCACGACCGTTCAGGGTAAGGGCGGCACCGGCCTCCACCGTCCAAGTCTGTTTCTTGTCTTCTGCTTCCACCAATTGAGCCGAGAACGAAACAATGTCTGGAGCCGGATAGTCCTTCAGGTACTCACCAAGCATTAGGTTCGTGACTTTCACATCGGCGTTATTTCCCTCTGTCGTAATCTCAACGGGCACTATCGTGCTGCGCAATTTCATTCCTGTTTGAAACGCCTCGCCCATCTTCAGGTAGCCCGTAAATGGCAGCGTTGTGAGGACCTTGTCGCTGATCGGCGGTTTGATCTCAAACACAAAATTACGCTCGTACCAGGTGCCTGCTGGCGGCTCGCGGCCAATCGCCTCGGTCTTGAAAACAAGCATGTTGGTGTCGATCACGATCTCTCCCATGGAACCTGAGCCGTCCTCGACCTTAATATCCCGCACGCTCATTTCGTCGGCTTGGAACTCGAAAGCACCGCCCGAATCGCGCAGGGTGATATCTGAGAAGCGTATCTCATCAATCCGAAACACGTCGAAGGCCCGCCCAATCTGTTCTGCAGGACTGCCTCTATTCACGGCCGTACCAATCGGATCAGGTGTGTCCTCATCACTTGGGTCCCCGTCCTGCTTCCCGTCATTCTTGCTGAAGTCTGTGGCGATCAACATCTCCTCCACATACACCTCATAGATGATCAACTTCCGGTCGAGTAGATCCCAGAATCCAGAGTACTTGAAGCCCATGCCGCCAAGTTGAAACTCGCCATCCTCAGTCTTGATCCCGATGCTCTTAAATCGAAAGCCCTTCGCGAACGAGCCATCAATATCGCCAATCTTCAGGTCCAATCCCTCGCGCGCCGCCTCCTGCTCAATCGTTTTTGCCATTGCCCGCAACGGATACGGTGTATGCATCATCAGATAGTAAACACCAACCACTGATAGCAAAAGTAATAATATGAAAAACCCTAGGCAGCCAAGTATCTTTTTCATGGTATATTATCGTGTTCTTGAGATGGTCCCGATTGTAGAGGCCAATCTATATCAAACGCAGAGCAATCCCAATGACTCCCGGAATTGAAGCCGTATCCCTCCGTAAAGACTATCATGGGCACCAGGCTGTGGACGGGATTGACCTGGTGGTGCCGATGGGAAGTATCGTCGGCCTGCTCGGCCCAAATGGCGCGGGCAAGACCACCACACTGCGCATGCTTGCGGGGATTCTTAGGGCAGCATCAGGTGACATCCGCATCTGCGGGCTTCCGGTAGAGAAACATCCTATGGCAATCAAGCGCCGTATCGGCTTCCTGTCCGGTGATACACAGCTCTATGAGCGCCTCACTGTCCGTGAGATTTTGCGCTTCTTTGGCCGCCTCCACGAAATGGAGCGCGCAGAACTGGAGTCTCGTATCGAGCAACTGGTGGATACGTTCGACATGACTCCGTTTGCCGACCGTCGAATCGGAAATCTAAGCGCTGGCCAGACTCAGCGTGCGAATATCGCGAGGACGCTGGTGCACGACCCAGATGTGCTCATTCTCGATGAAGCCACAGCCTCCCTGGATATCATCAGTAGCCAATTCATCATGCAGTCGCTCAAACAGATTCGCGACAATGGCAAAGCCATCCTCTTCTCAACCCACATCATGAGCGAGGCCGAGTACCTTTGTGACCAAATCTCCTTGATTCATCAAGGCCACATCATCGCCCAGGGAACCACCGACGAGATCATCAGCCAAGGCGGAGCAGACAACCTGACTGACGCCTTTCTACAGCTGATGGCTGCAGGAGAGAACCAATGATTCGCTGGGCACACGTCAAGACCATCTTCCACAAAGAGTTTCTCGATACCGTTCGTGACAAGAAGACTCTGCTGATGAATCTTGGGCTGCCCATCGTGGTCTGGCCGGTTCTCGCTGTGTTCCTGACCGAGTTTGCCGCATCCCAGATGGCAAGACAGCAGGAGCGAGTATCACGGATCGCACTGGTGGGAGACAACGTAGAGCCGCTGGCTGCAGCGGTCGCTAAGCAGACTCAGATAAACCTCGTGCACCTTGCGAAGGGCCTGACGTGGGACTTTTCAGAGCCTGTTGAGCACAGCGTACCAGGTAAGCGAGGCCAGCGCCGTGCCGAGGAGGCCCCGAAATCGCCCGGCCATCGCCAGGTGGAGACCCTGATCCAGGATGACATGATCGATCTAGTGATTGTGTGCGAAACAGAGCATGCGGGGCCGTATACAAACAAAAGGCTCCGCATACTGGCTGACTATACGATACCCCACTCAGCAGCAGCCGCTGGCCGCGCCGAGGAGCTGCTGGAGCGGCTTGCGCAGGATGCCCTCGCCGTGCGCCTGGAGGCGCTTGGGCTTGCTCAGGCGCAGCTGGAACCCTGGGGCGTCACTTCTGAGGATGTTGCCCCGATGCAGAAAACTGTGGCCACAGTCGCTGGGCGGGTGCTCCCACTACTGCTCATCGTGCTGATCGTGCTCGGCGGCTTCTACCCGGCCATCATCATGACGGCCGGTGAGAAAGAGCACGGCACACTCCCAACACTCCTGTGCGCACCGATCAACCACCTTGAGCTCATGTTCGGCAAGTACCTGGCAATCCTGGTGCAGGCACTGACCGGAGTATTCACCAATCTCATCAGCATTATGGCGGTCGTGCAACTGGGGTTGGGCGATCTGCCAATCGCCGCCTCGCCGATGATCTTCCTAGGGGCATTTATCGCTCTAATTCCAGTCGCGATGCTCTATACAGCCTTATTCATGACCGTTGCGATCTTCGCAAACAGCTTTCGCGAAGCGCAGAATCTGCTCTCTCCCTTCACGTTTGTCGCCATTATTCCTGCCTATGCGGCCTTGCTGCCAGGCATCAAGCTTAACGCGCTCACCGCCCTCGCTCCGGGCTTGAACATTACCCTACTGATCAAGCAAATGATGGTTCAGGATCTTACCCCGATGCTGGCCATCATGACCCTCGTGAGTAATCTCTTCTGGACTGTCGTCGTACTTACTTTCGCGGCACGCCTGTTTGCCAGCGAGCAAGTTCTCCTGGCTGGCCGCAAAGGCATAGCAGACGTCCTTACTGTCAATCGCAATGCTCTCCCGCACCCGGACCAGCGCATAGCACTGATCTACTTCTGCTGCATCCTTGTCTCCACCGTCTACTTGAGCGGAGTGCTCGCCTCCATTGACCTTGCCTTGTACATGCTGGTCGCGCAGCTCGGGGTCTACTTCTGCGGCGGGTTTGCGATTGTCCGCTACTTCAAGATGTCGGCCAAGCGTGTCTTCCGCTTGCGCGCTCCCCGACCGCTGGCAATGATCGGGGCCGTCCTAATCGGCTGCAGCTTATTCCTGCCAAACCTGTGGATAGCCCAGCTCACGCCGATGCCTGCGGCATTCGAGAAAGCCCTCACAGAAGCCCTCCGGCTCACCGACACAACTTATCCGATCTGGGCACTCCTACTACTTGTCGCATTTCTCCCAGCGCTCTGCGAAGAGTTCGCCTTTCGAGGCCTGATTCTGAGCGGCCTGCGAGCCGACATGAAACCAGTAACGGCAATCCTGCTCACCGCATTCGGCTTTGCACTGGCTCACTTCTCCAGCTTTCGCATGCTCCCGTTGTTCATTACAGGCTTGATCCTTACCTACGCTGCCTGGCGCACTGGCTCAATCTGGGTAGGCTTTACAATTCACCTGCTCAATAACGGCATCGCAGTGCTTCTGGTGCGACACGGAGAGGTGATTCAGGAAACCTTTGGCCTGAGCGAGGACTTTCAGCCACCCTTGCCTTGGATACTCGCCGCTACGGGCGTCTGTGTGCTTGGTATCTTTCTCATCTCGATCTCTGGGGCAGAACCAGAGGAAATAGACTGCACCAAGCCGCTGGCTTATACCACCTAGCAGGCTTATGGGACCGTCGCGGGAGCTGGCTAGTCGGTGTGGGCGATAGACTAACCATGCTTCGCAGCAGGACGTCCCTACGTCCGAAAGGCTGTTAGCGCCCGGTGATCCAGTCAGCCTCGTACCAACAGATTCCGTATTGAGCTCTCAAGTTCACACCTCGTTGGCGGCGAGTCCAGACTTCCAGCTCCTTAAACGCCCAGAGCATCGTGTGGTAGGACTCGCCTTCAGCCACTTCGATTACCCCGCCGCGTTTCTCAAGATGAGCGATCTCGGCCATAAAGGCGACGCGCTGCAACACCAGGAGAAAAAGGAAAGGAACCGGGGACATTTTAGTCATCTCAATCAGAAACCGGTGATAGCGACACGTCACCATCTCGGTCCGAGCTGGGTCGGGCGCTTCCAGATTGCGGCCGAACTCATACAGCTGAAAAACAGAAACCGGGCGAATAGTGATTACGTTGGTCTCCGGGTCAAAAGCAGAGCGCTGATCGGAGACGCCCTCCCGGCAGTCCGTGTCGAAATCCATTTTTACCGGATCCGTGAAAAAGGGATGTATAAACAGACTTACGAGAACGGCGCCAATCGTGTCCTTGTTTACACGATCTGACAAATCATCTAGCTTAGGCTGAATCGCATCGCGGTCTGCACCCTCAGCAAGATAATTGAGCGACAACTTCTGATATTGTTTCCAACAAGTGGCAAGCGTACGTTGCGCCATTCGACTCTCCTATGGTCTAAATAGAGCTCGTACCGTACCACACCAGCCCCCTATGGTCAACGGCGGAAGCACCAAGACGTCCCATTAGTGGCGTGACCACATGATGCGCCCACGAAGATGAACGAATTTGATGCAAGGGATTGGGGATGCTCCGCTACACTAAGCCAGGGAAATACAAGCATTGTGGGCGCAATGAGGCACGATCAAATTTGCCAAAATTCGCCTCCGCACCAGTAGTTACGAGACTTTGGCCAAAAACGCCAGCAGGTCTGCACAGAGCGCGTCCTTCCACAATGCACTGCAGTAGTTATGGGGCGCACCGGAGACCACAGAAATCTCAACCGGCAGGTCGTGTTCACCTGCAAAATCCGCATAGTAGCTTCGTGAGGCCTCGTAATCTGGATCCGCATCTCCATAGGTGAGTTGAGTTGGCACTGGAAAGTTCACCAGATTCTCTCTGGGCGAAGTAACCTCACCGTCCCCTCGAGTGCCCCGAGCACGCAGATCATCATCAGCTGACTTCCCGACATGCCCAAACAGAGTCCTGTGGATCCCTGACCACATAATCTGACCCCGGAAAAACTTACCCCAAGTCTCCCACAGCGAGAGCTTTCGCCAGTAGACCCTCAAGAAACTGGCCGTGCGCCGGGTGTCTCTCTCAAATGAATCTCCGTCCGAGAAGGGGTAGACCGACAGCAAAAAAAGCCCAGCCAGACGCGGCAACCGATCCATCGTCCCAATGGCAATGTTGCCGCCTGAGCAGATTCCTACGACAATGATCCTTTCCACGCCATCACGCGCCGCAAGGAATTCTGCGGCAGACAGGGCCTCTTGAGCCATCCCAGGTAGAGTTGCCCCGTCAGCCTCGCCATCTCCTTCGCCCTCGCCACGACTACTGAAGTCAAAACAAAGTGTTGTGAAGCCATGGGCGCTGGCCGCGCGGCCAAGGGCGGAGAGCAACCCGTGCGGGCCACTGCGGAGCCCGCCCAAGCCATGGAAGAACAATACTGCTTCAGAGCGTGAGCCGGTGCGCAGGATTCCGGAAAGGCCTCCGCTGGGCGTCGGCCAAGATACTGCTGTCTCGCCGTGCCTAGAACTTGCGGCAAGCACGCAATTGGCAGACAAAGCTGGGCGGTGTTGCTGACTGATAAAGCTCGATTCAGCGATTGCTCAGCGGCGAAAGTCAGGAAGGCCGCGAATATCAGCGGTACGGATCGGCAAGCCAGCTGGGTTAACCAGGCGCGCACTGACAAAGATCAGCAGGTTGCGCTTGAGGCTTTCCTGACGCTTGACTTGAAAGAGCCGCTTGATTCCTGGAATATCACCGAAGAACGGAACCTTGTCATGTAATTCGGTAAGATGCTCGCGAATCATACCGCCCAGTACCACGGTCTCGCCGTCCCAGACAATCACACTTGTCTGCACTGAGCGCTGCGAAATGATCGGAAGTCGAATTGGAACCATAGCCGTAATCGAGCCAGCGTCACCGCCAGATCCAAGTTGGATGCTGTAGCTATAGTCATCATCGCCAACCTTCTCGCGAACGCTTGGTTCAAGGTCAAGCTGAATAGAGTAACCATCAGCGGCAACTGTAGGGGTTACAGTAAGCACCACACCAATCTGCTCTGTCTCAAAATTCTCGGGCGTTGAAGGAATGAAGCTGGCGCCAGTATTGCCGTTTGTCCCACTTGATGCGCCCTGTAGCTGCGGTTCCGTCCACGATGTAGGAAAGCTGCGAAGATCCACCATAGCAATCGTCGCAGTCGAACCTGTGATGGTCGTCACTTTGGGGGCCGACAGAATATCTGCGCTTTGCTTCTGCTTCAGAGCGCGGATCACGGTGTTGAACTGCATGCCGCCCAAAATGCTGTTGACCTGCAGCAGACGATCGTTGTCAGCCGCGAAGCGAAGTCCACCTGTCAGGCTCTGTGAAGTACCGAGTGTCTTATCGACGCGGAACTGAAAGTTGTTGTTGAGCTCGAACTCTTTGTAGCCGTTCTGGACGCTGTCAAGGTCACCACCTGTTCCGACGAACATCCAGTCAAACCCTAGCTCTTCGAGATCGGTCTGGGAAATCTCAACAAACTTTGCTTCTATCGTAACCTGAGTGGGCTGAATGTCTAGCTCTTTAAGAATGCGCTCGACCAAGCGGAGATTGTCTGGCGTGTTTTTTACGACAAGCTTACTGGTTTTTGGGTTGTACGTGGCAATGGCATTCTCGGGGAAGTCCACGCCATGGGCCTCGAAGAATGAGCGCGGATCCTCTGCACCTCCCTCGTCCTCAGCCGCTTCCGCGCCGTCACCAAAGCCAAACTCCTCACCAACGTCAATGGCTCCCCGAGTTTCGGTGGTCTGGAACACGCCAGCCTGTACTGGGTAGAACCTGACTTCCATCTCGTCAAAGGCCACACCCTTGGAGGCGATGATCACGGCATGCGGGTCCACCTTGTACTTAAGATTGGTAGAGCTGCAGACGTAACGGATGGCCTCTGTGAGTGGAATGTTGTCCAGCTCAAGAGACACGAGCAGCTGACCTGGGTCAGCGCCACCGTCACCGGGGTCGTCGGTTGGCTCTGCATCGTCAAAACCACCATCATCGCCAAAGTCATCGCCGAAGTCGTCACCAAAGTCATCGCCAAACTCGTCATCGCCGCCTTCGGCTCCGTCTTCCGCAGTTTCTGGCGCTGGCGCTGCCTGCAACTGAAGTACGATATTGATGCCTTCGCCATCCGGATCGAGCTCGCGGCTGCGACTCTTGAGATACTCAATCACGCCACTAATTGGGGCTTCGTCAAACGTGATACGGGGAAGGATGATGTTGTCCAGCTTGTTGCGAATGCCTTCCGTTTCCGTAGAAATTTTACGCACGGCTTCCGTGGAATCCACAGTGGTGTCGGGGGAAACCAGCGGCGTAACCGGATCATTCCACTTCCAGCGAATCTCTGCAATTCGTTCAGCCTTCATGACCTGACGACGCTCATCGGCAAGATTCGCCCAGGTCTCATAGATACGGCGTAGAAAACGGGTGGCATCAAGGTTATAGGGGTCTTCCAAAAGTACCTGTTCGAACTTCTCACGGGAATCCGAGTACCGGCGGTGATTGAACAATACGGAACCCTGTTCGAGCAGAACGTCGATGTTGTAATCGCGTTTCGGCTTCTCGGGATCAACCTGAGGCGCGGAGGTCTTGAAACGGAAGTCAGCAATCGCCTTCTCGCCGTTTACTTTCTTGATCTTTTGCAGAATAGCGGCGTTGCGTTCGGGATGCTTGGTAATGGCTTTCTGAAAGAGCTCAACAGCATTGTCGAAGTCGCCCTCTCTGGCCGTATGCTTTGCTTTGACGACAAGTGCCTCCGCCCATGCTTCATAGAGCTCTGCAAGCTGCTGTCGCGTCTCGGTTAGCTGGGTAATGACTTCGTCGTTGGTCTGAGAAATCTCATTGTATGCAAGCTCTGCTTGAATCAGCTTGTTGGCGGCGAGCTCGAAATCACCGAGCAGAAACGCTTCGCGCCCCTGAATTTGATCCCGTCGGGCCGCAAGCTGCTGCCTGCGCCGGCGAACAATTTCGTCAGCATCAATATCGGCAGCAGTTCGAAACTCTTCTTTGCCCTCTGCCGGGGCAATGTCGTCTGCAGCCTCCTCGCCGACCTCCTCCTCCAACGGATCAAGATCAATATCAAGGTCGATCTCAACTTCTTCGAGATTGGTTTCGAGTGCCTGGCCAATATCGGCGGCACCACTACCTCCGAGATCAATCTCTTCCACAGCGGTGTCCAGATCCACATCTGAATCGATCAACGTGTCGTCAAGGATTTCGAGATCGTCCACTGAAAAATCGTTGGCGAGCTCAATATCGGCTTCTGCATCAAGCAGCACTTCATCATCAATGTTCACTTCTTCCTGCGCCCAAGCAGTTGCTGAAAACAGCAAAAGGGCGAGGATGGGGCCGAACAGCCCGTATCGCATCTTAGTATTCACAACGTTCTCCGGTCTTTGTTTTTCTTAATACGGCAGTGGTGGGCCGTCGCCCCGGTACTCAAGTTGGGGGGACGGTGCGCCAACGTTCTGCAAAATCTCCATCAGCTTCAGGTGCTCTTCTTTGGAGGAGAGTGGCTTGATGGCGAAGGTTCCAAATTCATGAAGGGCGAAGTAGTCTACTTTGTCGCCATCCTGTCGTGCCGTCAAGCGATAACTCTCTTCATTGCCTGCGAGGTCCTTCAGTTTGAAGGTCTCCTCTTCGCGAACAATGATGCTCTTGGGGCCCTCACCGTAGTAAAAGGATAGCTTGACGACTTTGGCCAATCCGTATGCACTCTTCTTCAGGTTACAGGTAATTATCTCTGACGAACCACTTTTTTGCACCGTGGCAATGGAGGTTTCACGCTGAATGCCTGGGTTCTTTGCGTCCGGGGCCTCACGAAACTCGGCGCCGACCAGTTTGTACTTCGTGCCAGGAATCATGTCTCCGAGCTTTACGACAGGTGATCTTTTTCCGACAGAGAAATGAATCTCCCACTTGTCGCGGTCATCCTCCCCAAAGCCGTTGGTTGCGACCCGTTTGAGCGTAAAAGGAAGACGGTCGCGCTTCGCTCCGCGGAATCGCAGGCGCTCGTGTTCTGCGGTGGCCAGTGGTGGGTGCATCCCAGGATCTTGAATGTACTGGACGCGCTCTTCTAGTGAGGCCTTGTCATTTCTGTAGCAGAACGACTGCTCCTCACGGTTTGAAAACATATCCCCATCGAAATCACCTATATCATCGGCCGGGTCGTGAATATTCAAACCAAGCAGTTTTTCGAGGTCATCTGCCAAGCCGCCCGCGTCGGTGTCATCCTCCTCGGGGGGCTCCGTGCCTATGTCGCCCTCTATCGTCTGGTCGAACGCGGTCCAAGGATTGATCTTGGTGTCACGGTGCAGTACATGGGACTCATCGCTGTCCGCATTTACTGGAAAAACATAGTAGGCCGGCTGGGCGAATCCGCCGTCTAGGTCGTTCTTGTGATTCGTAAAGTCCTCCATCCACATTCGCGCTGGTGCGAACTTGACCTTGATGTCGAAGTCGCTCTCAGTCAAGATCTCGACTGCGGTCTTGGTGAGCTTCATGTCTTTGCTCTTGGCTTCAATCGCCGCCTTGTGCCCCTTTTGCGTAGTCATCGCTACGAAGAGGGTACCAATCAGCAGCAGCAGGGTGAAGCCTAGCAGAATTTTATCATAGTACAACCGGAAGAACTCGGCTACCTGGTTAAGCTTGTCCTTCATGCCTATTCGTCCAAGCTTTCGAATTCAATGTAATCAATCTCGAGAGTCGCGGTTACGCGGTTCTCGTCACGATACACCTTGCGCTGCCCCAAGGAAGCCACAACGTCGGGATCTCGAGTATGCGCGGAGCGGGGGAGTGTGTGGAAGGAAAAGGTGATATCCCGTACCACAAAGAAGTACTCGGCCTCATTGAGGGCGTTTACCAAATTCCGCACACCACGCAGGGGGCCTGTCACAGCAACGTTTACTGTGTAATACTTGTACTGGCGGCGTTCCATCAGCTGAATTTCAGTGGGTAGTTTGACCATATTGATCGCATTCAGAGTCCCATCAATCTCGATCAACGTCATAATCGCGTTGACAATTTCGAGCTGCTTCATCAAGGGGCCGATGGCCTCACTTCTTGGCAGTGCTGCTTGATAGGCCTCGAATCCAAAGGCGGGAGCCAAGGATGAATCAATACCCTTGTCTGCTAGGATATTCGTCAGCAAGCTGATTCGAGAAAACATCTCATTGGACGCCTCAATTGCGGTCATCCGCGCTACCGCCTTGGGCTGCTGGTATTTCCCGTGGATCTCTTCCAAAACCTTGATACGCGTTTCTTTTACGAAGGCGAGGTTGACGCCAAGTTGCTTGATGTTCGCATCAGTCGGCGCGTAGGGACTGGTGGTGACTTCTCGACGCATCTCGTCAAGATCTTGGAATTCCTGCTGAGCGGCTCTGCTGGCTGATTTCCTACTCGAATGCACAACCAGAAGCGCGATGGTTGCAATGAGCGTGATCACGCCGCCAATGATAAAGCCCTTGTGCTTCTTGAGACCGTGCATGGCTATTCTTCCCTGCCGATGGGTTCAGCAAGGTTGATCTGAATCTCAAAAATCTCGATGTTATCGTACGGGACATCCTTGTTAAACGATATAATTTCGGTCTCGGACTTCGTATTGTAGATTTCTGGCTGAAGGATGAGAATCTTGCGGAACTGCTGGGCGAGAATCGTCCCGCCCTTCTCGCTAATACTCACCCGCAGTGACTGGCGAATTTCCTCTATGCGTTTCTTCCGCGCTGCAGGCGATAGCCCTTCGAGATCGGCCTTTTTGATGAGTTCCTCTTCCTGCACCGGCGTGAACATAGGACGCGAAAAGGTGTCGGTCTCAGCGTCTTTTTCTGGAAGGAAGACACCCTGACCGCGCACCTTCAGCCAATTGAGATCGCCCTCTTTCGAGTCGTCTGCACTTTTGACTGTGTGGACCTGCGCGGAAAATATGATGTCAAGGTCACTGCCTTCTGGGCCCTGGTCCCCCTCGGCGGCGACCACCTGTGGCCCCTTCATGCGCTCGATTCCAGTGATCCATACGTCCATCGGCTTCGATCTTTGGATGGCATTCAGCAAGTCCAGCCAGCGATAACGCAAGCCGAGCGTACGGTCAAGATCGTTGATTTGGTCCTGTACTGCAGTGACTTGCTCCTGCTTCCGCTTGATCACTTTGACCTTAGCCGCAAGTTTTTCGATGAACTGCTGGTCTGTGGCTGTGGCTTCCTTGTACATGCCGTAGACTCGTTGCTCGATCAGAACAAGAAAGGTGAGTGCCGCGATCCAGACTGCAGCGGATGCGATCAGAAAGGGAACACGGTTGCGCATCAAGTGTTTTTTCTTGATTGACTCGGGCACCAGGTTGACATCAACCGGCACCTCCATCAAGTCATTCAGGCCGCGCAGTCCGACACCCACGACTTCAGCAAACAGGTGAGCATGCTCTTGCAGCGGCGCAACCATGTTGTCTTCGATGGTCACGATCTTAAACGGATTCAGATAGCTGACTTCCATGCGCAGCTTCTCGGAGAAGAAGTGCTCAGTGTACATCATGGTCGAGCTACCACCGGCCAGATAGAGATGAGAGGG
>DMTJ01000416.1 GCA_003477185.1 Lentisphaeria bacterium | reverse complement strand
GTCGAGACTGGTGTGTTGGTGGCGGCGGCCATAATGCGCTCCCCGACCACCGGCGTTTTAAAGAATCCGCCGTGACCGCGGATCTCATCCACTTCCACGCCCTCTTCGGCCACTAGGACATTCAGGCCCGTCCGCAAAGCGCACAGCGCCGTGAACAGGTGCGCGCGAACAAAATTGGCCAGGGTAAAGCTGCTGTCTGAAGAGCGGGTAAATAGTGGTCTTCCTTCGCTGAAGCCGGTCATGTGCTCGCCGGAAATATAGCCATAGGAGAGCAGGCCACCGCAGTCTGGATCTCCCTGCAGAGCCAGCGGGAGCAAGGTCTCGTAAAGGTCCGCCGTCGGGACCTTGGCGCCCAGCGCTTCGGCGGCCTGGCCGAAAAGGTCAAACCAGGCGTTGAGATCTGACGTACAATTGTTGGCATGCGCCATCCCGACGAGTTTTCCGTCCGGCGTGGTGATGAGGTCGATCTCGCGGTGGGCTTGCGAAAGGTCTTTCTCCAAAACCAGCATGGCAAACACCGACGTGCCGGCGGAGACATTGCCGGTTCGCACAGCCACGCTGTTTGTGGCCACCATGCCAGTGCCAGCATCGCCTTCCGGGGGACAGAGCGGGATGCCCGCTGCCAAATTTCCGGCTGGATCCAACAGTTGCGCACCGTCGGCTGTCAGCAGCCCTGCGGACTCGCCAGCATTCAAGATTTTAGGCAGTAGATTTCTTAGCTTCCAGCTATAGCCGTTGCTCTCGACGTGGGCATCAAATGTATCAACCAGGGTGGCATTAAAATCCTGACTCTCAAGATCAATCGGGAACATGCCTGAGGCTTCGCCAATCCCCATCACCTTCTGTCGTGTCAGTATCCAATGGACGTAGCCAGCCAGCGTCGTGATGTGCGCGATTCGGCCCACATGCTCTTCGCCGTTCAACATGGCCTGATAAAGATGGGCAATGCTCCAGCGCTGTGGAATCGGATAGTTGAACAGCTCGGTGAGCTCTTCGGAAGCCTGCTCGGTAGAGGTATTCCGCCAGGTACGGAACGGCGTCAGCTGATTTCCTGCTGCATCGAAAACCATGTAGCCATGCATCATGCCGCTGAAGCCGATGGCCTTCACCTGCGTTAGCGACACCCCGTATTGCGCCTGCACATCTTCTTGCAGCTCGGCAAAGCTCGCCTGCAGCCCCAGCCAGACTTCGGCGAGCGGATAGGTCCAGATGCCGTCGGCCAGCGTGTTCTGCCAGCCATGCCCACCGGAAGCAATGGGCGCGTAATCCGGGCCAATCAGCACCGCCTTGATCCGGGTCGAGCCCAGTTCAATCCCGATCGTGGCCCGTCCCCTCTGAATGATCTCTGCAACCTGCTGAGGATCTCGATCTGCCATTGAATTACTCCTGAACACCTTACTAAGCTCGCCATAGCAGAATCTGCTGCGGGCCCCGCCTTGGGGGTAGATCTGCCCACTATACGCCCTTTAGTCGATCGATTCTGCCACCAAGGATCATTTTTTCGCGGTGTCTTGCTAACAGCCCATGGCGGGATTTGGCTGAGGCTACTCGAACCAATCCTGCCAGTAGACTTCCTGGAGCGCATACCCAGAGGAACCGTGTGGAACCGCGCCCCCCCACAAGGGATAGAGTCGGGTCTTGGAGGGTTTCTGCATGGCCGTCAACGTAGGCCGCCTGGTAGGCAGTTACATGCCCAAGGAGGCCCACGCCCAGCGGGCCGTCGACGTCGCGCTTGCACCAATGGTCGGAAACAAACACGGTCCCTAGGAGTCTGTCGGACTTGGGGGATCGTCGCGAGAAATCAAGCCATTGAGCGCCAGAATTGGCCTGTTGAAGTGCGTATATGAACATATACAACCGAAACGGGCCAAGAAATGGTGCCGACTGGGCGGTTTCGCAGCAGATTCAGCTAAGTCCGACAGGCTCCTAGAGCATCACTGGCTGTATGTACGGGGCGCAATCCCCCGCTGCCGTCCGCTAATGAGCTACGATAGAAGTAGCTGGCGTGACGATGTTCTCTCGGTCCGCTTGTCTCAACCGGCCAGCCACCATAGTTGCCAGCCGCATCCAGCTGATATCTCAAAAACTCCGTGGCTTCGAAAAAGTGTAATCGGGCCTGGCGGAAACCAGCGCAACCTGGGACCGCAGGCGGCTCGCCTGCATCTGTGCCTCGTGGGCCCGTCTCCCGCAGGTCGGCTCACGGGCTATTCCCTTTTGTGGCTCCCACCTCCTAGCTCTCGCAGAATCGGGCAGGTAGTAAAAGCGGCGAGTTCGGGCACATTTGTAACTGTAGGCAGGGATCTTTTCGTACGGATTGCGGTCTTCTATTCTGCCTGCTTTACCCACAACAACCGGCGTAGCCACAACGGCGAAGCCACAAAGAATTAAGGAAGTACCCCCATGAAGACACTCACCTCACTGAGTCTGATGTTCGCCCTGCTATTCGTCGTATCGTGTAAGAAAGAAACTCCTGCTGCCGACACCGGCACAGCTGCTGAATCGGCTGTAGCCGCTTTGACAGAAGCTGCCGGCGAAGTAACTGACGCTGTTGCTGCTAGCACCGAAACAGCTGAGTATGAAGTTGCCTGTGCTGGCTGCATCTTCAAAATGGCCGGCGCCAAGGGCTGCCAGGCTGCCATCAAGGTCGACGACAAGACTTATTTGATCAAAGGAACACCAGTAGACGCACACGTGGTTGGTCTTTGTGGCGCATCTGCCAAGGCGAACCTGTCTGGTGCCGTAAAGGACGGCGTATTCGTCGCCACCTCCTTCGCACTGCTCCCAGGCGAAGGCGGCCACGGCCACGACCACTGAGCTGACCCCAATAACAGCCATCGCTTGATGGCCACGATCTGACTGATCGGTCCGCCCGGACCGGTCAGTCATTTTTTTGTCCACGGGCTTCGACATCCCGAGCGCAGTCCAACATCCTTAACACGATTGCCTTTTTCCTTTTTACGTGATCCATTACGCTGAAGGGAGTGCTCCGGCACCATCCGTCCTCTTTCCCCAAATGGATTGGCTTTGCCGTCCCGGCACGAGGCTACATGCATCAGACCACAGAGCGTGACTCAATTTGCGAGCTGGCGTTGGCCCAGCTCTCGGTTTGACTGGAGGCCGACTATGCGAACTGGCGCATCATCTCCGCGGCTCCTTTTCTGGCGGAAGTTCGTACCAATCAGCCATGCTATGAGTGTGGGCTGCTGCTTCCTGCTTCGAATGCGACAGTGGACACATCCCTAATGGGCCGCACACCTGAGTTTGAAGAACGGTGCAGCGGTGAATGACGCGATGTCCGCCTTTGTCAATCAGCGAGAGCTCCGTGACCGAGCAATTTACCAAGAAGGCTATCGAGAGCTCGAGGGCCGCTCACCAGCTGATAACCCAGCCTGTGGATAGGGCCTGCTCCAGGGTAATTCTGATCGTAAACTCGCTTTATGCCTTCGTCATCGTTGATCACCGACGGGCGCTCTCCGAAGCCCTCGCTCGTCACATTCTCGAGACTGATGCGCTCTGATGTATTGATCACCAGAGCGATAGAGGGACCGCGTGAAATCTTGCCGTTTGTCTCAACCCGCAGCTCAATGTCCTTCAGCAACGCCTTGGGCACGAGGGCGATATCCTGAGCCTTCAGCTGTGCCTGCGGTGAGCTCTCGCTCCCCCTGACCAAAGTTGCGAATTCCGCAGCTCGCGACCCCGTAAATCTCGACTGGCGACGGCTACTTCTTCAACGGCGAATATCTGCCGCCCACCACCGGCCTAGATGCTGGCCGCGACTCCTAGGTCCACAGCGCGCTCCCGCAGCAGCTCAGCACCCACGACATCCTGGCCGACGGCGGCATCACCCTCCAGACCGGCAGCAACCTTTTTAGCCCACCGGAAGACATTGCTCTGCCCGTCGCGGCACCTCTCAGCATCATCTGGGCCTGGGATGTCCCCGTGCAGGCCTGCTATCCAGAAGCCACCCAGCTCTCCGCGGGCCAGAGCTACTAGCTATACCTGGAGGGCGATCAGGCTCGCGTGCTGACCGACTAGGTCCCTCGCTTGGCCAAGAAAACGCATCTTGATCCTAACGCCCTGCCTTCCGATCCTCGCTAGGAACGGAGGCCTCTGGGGGGATGATTCATCGGACTGATCGGTCTTGATCAGACTGATCGGACGAACTATCGGACAATCTCTTCCTTCGTCCCGAGCCACAGCACTCCCCGCTACCGCCCGCGGAAGCGGCGCCGGTATCCTGACGGGGCTATGCCGTTCTGCTTCTTGAAGAAGCGGCTAAAGTAAAAGGCATCCGAGAATCGCAACTGATGGGCAATCTCTTTGACCGTCAACTCCGTGCCAATGACCAGCTCAGCGGCAGCCTGATTGAGCCGACGGTTTAGATAGGCTTTGGGCGTAAAGCCGGTGCTCGCTGAAAATGCCATCGAAAACGCATGCGCAGCCGTCCCGTAAGCTCGCGCCATATCTGTAATGCGCAGGTCCGCCCCCAGGCTCTCCTCTACCAGCTTGAAGACCGGCTCGAATTGCGCGTGAGTCCTCAGGTGTTGCTCGATGATCGTGAACAACGGCGGCAGAATCGTAGCCAGCCAGGTCTGGATCTGACCATGCACCAGCAACATGTGGTTGTCCTCTGCGTCCCGTTCAGACTGCAGCCATGCCAGCCAGTCGGACTTGTCGCTCGGACCGATGCAAACCGGGGCCCGCTCCACCCAATCCAGAAGCGGATCGACCCCGGGCAGCCACTCGCAACGAAAGGTCAGATAAAGCACCTCACCCGGCTCCTCGCAGCGACGCCCCACTGGCGTGTT
>DMTJ01000596.1 GCA_003477185.1 Lentisphaeria bacterium | reverse complement strand
CCCAGCTGAGTCTCTCGACTTCATCCGAACCATCGTTCACAACGACCTGGCGACCGGGAAGCACGAGTCGATTCAAACGCGCTTTCCGCCGGAGCCAAACGGCTACCTGCATATTGGTCACGCGAAGGCGATCTGCCTGAGTTTTGGTCTGGCCGAGGAAACCGGCGGCGCCTGCAATTTGCGCTTTGACGACACGAACCCCACTCGCGAAGACACCATCTTTGTGGAAGCAATCCGAGCGGACATTCTTTGGCTTGGCTTCAACTGGGATTCGGAGCATTTTACCTCGGACTATTTCGAGCAGCTCCATGCTTGGGCGATTCAGCTGGTCGAGGCCGGGAAGGCCTATGTGTGCGATCTGTCGCCCGACGAAGCGCGTACCTATCGGGGAACGCTTACGGAACCGGGCAAACCGAGCCCGTGCCGAGACCGCGCCATCGCCGAGAACGTCGACTTGTTTCAGCGCATGACCGCTGGTGAGTTCGAGGAGGGCACGCATGTGTTACGCGCGAAGATTGATGTCGCCAGCCCCAATCTGAACCTGCGAGATCCGGTGATGTACCGCATTCTCAAGGAGCATCATCACCGCACGGGGGACCGTTGGTCGGTCTATCCGATGTATGACTGGGCTCACGGGCAATCAGATTCGATCGAGCGCATTACCCATTCGCTTTGTTCGCTGGAGTTCGAGAATCATCGGCCGCTGTACGACTGGTACGTGCGTGAGCTTGGCATCTATGCGCCGCGCCAGATCGAGTTCGCCCGCTTCAATCTTAGCCACACGGTGATGAGCAAGCGCAAGATTCAGCAGCTTGTCGAAGAAGGGCATGTCGCTGGCTGGGATGATCCGCGCCTGCCCACGCTCTCGGGTTTTCGTCGGCGTGGTTGTCCGCCAGCAGCCATTCGCCAGTTCTGTCAGGAAATCGGCATGGCCAAGCGCGTGAATATGATCGAGATCGCGAAGCTTGAGGGTTGTATCCGGAGCGAACTGAATACTACGGCCCGGCGTTATCTGGGCGTTTTGCGGCCGTTGAAGGTGGTGATCACCAACTATCCGGAGGATCAGGTCGAGTACCACACGGGGAATAACAATCCCAATGACGAGTCGGCCGGCACGCGCCAGATTCCTTTTTCGCGCGAGTTCTATATCGAGCAAGAAGATTTCATGGCGGAGGCGCCGCGTAAGTACTTTCGCCTGACTCCCGGGCGGGAAGTGCGCCTGCGCTACGCTTACTTCGTGACGTGCACGCATTTCGATAGCGATGACGATGGCAACGTGACCACTGTATATTGTACCTACGATCCAGAGACCAAGGGCGGCAACGCACCAGACGGTCGCAAGGTCAAAGGCACGATTCACTGGGTTTCCGCCGCGCATGCGATTTCCGCAGAAGTTCGGCTCTATGACACCTTGTTCACCGTGGAGAACCCCGAGAAACAGGATGAGCCTTTCCTCAACTTGTTGAATCCGGAATCGCTCACGGTCCTCAGCGATTGCAAGGTTGAACCCGCGGCAACTGAGATCTCAATCTCGCAGGCAGTGCAGTTCGAGCGGCAGGGCTTTTTCGCACCGGATCTAGAGTCTACGCCCGAGGCGCTGATTTTTAATCGCACAGTCTCTCTGCGTGATGCTTGGGCGAAGATCGCGAAGAAGAATCGGTAAGCGGCTGTTCTCGCCTTGAGCGGAGCCGAGCCCGAACCCGGAATCCCTCAGGGCAAGGGCCAGACAGGGGGATAGCTTCAGACGGAATAAGCGACCCTGGAGTCGTTGGCGCATTGGCATGCACGTCGCGCAAAGGTAGCTGTATTGAGCTGATTGCCCCTGCCTGTCCGGACGGACCAGAGCAGGCATTTGTTTTTGTTGAACTTGCCGGACTGGATCTACATGATTGCGTCTGAATACAGCCGAATGGCGGAATTGGAAGACCAGCACTGGTGGTATCGTGCGCTGCGAAGGCGTGTGCTCAAGGCGCTTTGCGCTGCGGTCGGCGATGCGAGTGCGCCTCGGGTGTTGGATGCTGGCTGCGGCTCCGGCGGCATGCTGAAGGCCGTGGGCACTGTCTTGCCACAGACTGATCGTGTGGGCCTCGACTTTATGCAAGAGGCGCTGGAGTCCAGCTGCAATCGTGCACAATCCGCGTTGCTCGGGGGATCTGTGAACGCGCTGCCGTTGCGCAGTGAGAGCTTTAATGCCGTGATTAGTACCGATGTGATTTACCACCGCGATGTCAGTGATGCGGCAGCCGTGCAGGAGTTTCAGCGGGTACTGCGGCCTGGTGGCACGCTAATTCTGACTGTCGCGGCGTTCGAGAGCCTGCGTGGCCAGCATGACGTGGCTGTGCATACAGCGCGGCGATATCGTCGGGAGCAGATTGTAGCGCTGTTGGAACAGGCAGGCTTTCTGCAGGTTCGCGCACGCTACAGCTTTCACTGGCTATTCCTGCCCCTGTTCCTGTCGCGGCGGCTCTCGAGTGCCAGCAGCGAGGCTGCCCCGGACGAGCAATCAGACGTGGGGCGCGGTCCGCGCTGGCTGAACGCTGTGCTGTTCGCGGTCTGCGGGCTGGATGACTGGATCTCACGCTGGCTCCCGGTTCCATTCGGGACCTCGGTTTTTGCCACGGCTACCGCTGGCCCTGCTCAGGACGGGAGCTAGCCATGGGGACCACAGATTCAATAGACCTCAGTTTCGTGATTCCGCTCTACCGGTCGGAGGACTGCGCGGAGCGCTTGATCCAAGAGCTTTCGTCCTTGAAAGATCTCTCCTACGAAGTGATTATGGTCAACGACGGTAGTCCAGACGGGACCCGCGAGAAGATTCTGGCTGCGATCACCAAGCACGGCGGGCCGTTTACCTACCTGGAGCATAATCGTAATTATGGCGAGCACAATGCCGTGATGACCGGCTACCGGCATACCCGAGGCAGATTTGTGGTGAACATGGATGACGATCTCCAAAACCCCGTCGAGGAAGCGGTGCGTCTGTACAAGCATACGGCGGCCAATGATCTCGACGCAGTCTATAGCTTCTATGAAGAGAAGAAGCATCACTGGTTCAGGAATCTTGGGTCAAAATTCACCAATCGCATGGCTGATTGCCTAGTGGATAAGCCGAAAGGGTTCTATCTCTCGAGTTTTCGCTGCATCCGTGGCAGTATAGCCCGCTCTATTACGGACTACGTCGGGCCGTACCCGTATATTGATGGCCTGCTGTTTCAGCGGACTCAACGCGTGGGCAGGTTACAGGTCAGGCACGACGATCGCTTTGCTGGAGAGAGCAGCTACACGCTCACCTGCCTGATTCGACTGTGGCTGAATATGGCCACGTCCTTCTCGATTCTCCCGCTGCGTCTTGCGATCATGCTAGGCCTGCTGGTATCTGGGCTGAGCTTTCTGGGCGGAATTATGATTGTGGTCGAGTACTTGCTGTACGGGATCGAAACACAGGGCTACGCCTCGCTGATGGTCGCCGTGGTATTCCTGGCTGGCGTGCAGTTATTGACTCTCGGCTTGATGGGCGAGTATCTGGGCCGGGTCTTCCTGACGATCAACGGCAAGCCGCAGGCAGTCCTGCGTGAGGACACGCCGCAACCAGTGCGCAAGACTGCTGCTCCATAAAGCAGCAGCTCCTGCTAGCAGGCTGGGTGGGCCTACTCATTCTGGGCTTGACCGGCCACGCTGATAAACGCTAGGAGGGCAACGTGATCGCGGTGTTCGGCCAGATCGCGTGCGATCATCTGAGGTGAAAATTGGCTCCCACAGGCGCCGGCTGGAAGCTAAAGTCGTGCGGCCTACCGTTGTGTTAAGGAAGGCAAGCCGCAGGCGCTTGCGGACCTCGCAGACGATCTTGCGAAGTTCGCAACAGCGAAACTCGCCGATGATCGAAACAACTACCTCGGCTGGCTTTTTATCGAGACCTCACTATTTATCAATCCGCGCGGTCGACCAGCGGTGCTCACGCGCGGCAAGTTGCTCACGAAGATGCCGCTCTCAGGACCAGCAGGTTCGCCGCCTGACGGCGACCTACGCAAACGTCGTGATTGCCCCTGCCTGGGCGTCGAACACGACGATGCGGTGATGGTCCTAGGCAGTGTAAATGAAGCGGATGTGAAGCTGGTCGAGCAGTTGAAGCGTCTAGCGACTGCTCAGGCGACCACTGGGAAAGCGTCTGCTCGCAGCTTAACACCTCTAGGGGGACCGAAGCCAGATCTTTCCGGCCTCTCTTCACTGACCAGTTGTGTCTGGAACGGCGCTCTCTCGAAGCTCATGAAGGGCAAGAAGTGAGTGTGAGTCAAATCGCCTAAAAGTTCACAGAGTTAGAGGTGCCACGCGCTTACTGCATACTGCATCAACAGACCGTAAAGCGGTGAATTCCACCGGGGGGCTCTCGGGCTGCCTGTCGGGTGCCTCACTCGCGCGCTCCGTAACCGAAGGCCGAGTGAGGCAACCGTTTTACTTGGCGAGCCAGAGGGCCATGAGGTCGTCGATACCGAGCTTCGAGGCGATGCCCTGCAGCGCGTTGGCCTTGGTCGCGGTCTCGCCACCCTGTAGTGCCAGCTTCGCGAGTAAGGCAGAGACCGTCAGGTTCTTAACGTCGTCTGACCCCAGGCCGGACTCAGTCACGAGTGACTTGATCTGGCCCATGAGCTGCTCCCGAGTATCTGGATCTGCAAGACGCTGTACGACTTCGCTGTGCTCGACAAATCCGTCGACTGTTTTCGCCAAGGTGATGGACTTGAAGAACTTGTCGAGGAACTCGCCACCGCCACCGACGATGTCGATGTTTGCCTGCTTCATGGATTCGCCCATGATTTCGGACTGATAGGCAGCAATCTGACGATCTACATCAATCTGAGCCAGCTCGATTTCCTTCTCTTTCTCGAGCTCAAGTTTGAACTCTTCATGCTCGCGGCCGACGCTGTCGAAGTTTTTCATG
>DMTJ01000476.1 GCA_003477185.1 Lentisphaeria bacterium | reverse complement strand
CGGACGGCGATCCCTTCTGTGCCGAAGCGCGATTCACGGTCACGGTGCGGCCTTCTTCATCAGTAGGCGGCGTTGGCGGCATTTTGCGAATCCGCAGCTCAGTCTTGGACCGTAGCTTTTTCTCGTCTGGATTGTCAGGCATCTGGTCCATTGGGGAGGTCTGCGCGATGCAGATGCCCCGCGTTAGTACAGGGATGAAAAGGGAGGGGAACCTAACCGGTCAGACGCATATTCGCAAATCCACAACCACTGCGATCGGGATATTGCTTTATTGGCCAACTGCGGTGGTCAGAAGGCGAGCCTTGGCGACGACTTGGTCTTTCATCGCTCGTGCCAATAGACCGGCAGTTGCATCAGCCGGAAGGCGCAGCATGTTTTTCAACGCATAAGCTTTAATGGCAACGGTAGCTCGCTCGTCCTTAGTCAGGCAGGGGCCGGTGTAGCGCTGGCGCTGCGAGCTATTCTTGGCTTCCTGCCCTGGCACAGAATATCGCGGCACTTTGACCATGCCGGTAGGCGTCACTGGAATGTTGTACACCGCCCAGTTTACTCTTGTTTGGACGCCCACTTTGGAGTCAATCACAATCACCAATGACTTTGCATTTAGCGGAATGTGACGCACCAGAATCGGCGGATTCTCGTCATCGCCAGCACAGGTGTACGTAGCCGGGAGGGCCCTCCCTTTCCTAACCGCAGGACTCATCACGGACATGGTGAGGATCTTCACTTTCTCAGCCATCGGGTCGTCCATAGACTGTGCCTCTGCGCCAACGCCTAGGCAGAGGATTATTCCGCACAGCAGGCAGGCACGGTAGCGAATGTAGAATGGCATGGCATGTTTCCAATTTTCACAAGACCTGAGTCAAACATAGGGCAGAAGCGGACGATGGCAAGAGGCAATCAAGGCGAGAAAGAGAGTGCCGCGCCGCGGCGCTTGAACGGGAGGATCCGACTGGTCATCCTTGTTGGTGGAATTCTGGGAGCGTTTCTGCTTGCTACGAGCCACTCCTACCTGCTTGGACGCGGCGTATCTTCGCCCTTCAGCCTTGTGAGCTGGGTGGCCTGGTGTGGCATCGCCAGCTGTCTCGCCGTGGGCGGCGTGCAGCTCCAACATTTTCGGCTCGGGGCAATTATGCCAATCTATTGCTTGGTCCTGCTGGTTCTGCTCTTAGTGGCACGAGGCCCCTTCTGGAATCAGGCCTTTTTAGGCGTAGCGCACGACCGTGTGGACCACACGTTGCTCCACGCGTGGGCGGCAAGCCTGGCAGTCGCAGGACCGGAGAAGCCGGGGCAATCAGCCGCGGTGCCAACCGAGCTTTGGACAGATGCGGTCCGGGAGATCTGGGTCCGAGAGCCCAGCGAGATTGTCTGGCATAAGGAGTACGCAGGACAGAAAAACGCCTGTGTAGAAGTGCGCTGGCACGAGGGGCTCTGTACCGCATCGCTGTGGATTGGCGATCGACAGGAAGTCGGCAGATACGTGGATTCACTCGACAAGTTCGCAGAAGGCATCTTTTACGATAGGCATATCAGGCGCTGAGGTACCGGACGTGAGCGGTAACCAAGCACGAATCGAATGGTTTTCCGCGGCTGGGCATTTTCTCTGCCATTTTTACATGCAGGCCTTCCCGACGCTGGCTTTATACATTCCGTTGGCATATGGCATTGAGCGCACGGCCGCACTCAACCTCAACTTCGCCATGGCCTTTCTGTTTGGCTTTGGGGCGCTTCCGTCTGGCCTGATCGGTGATCGTTGGCAAGGCCGCGGTATGCTCTTGATTTCGTTTCTGGGCATGGGCGCATGTTCGCTGGCATGCGCGGCCTGTACCACCCCCGGTCAACTCACCGTGGCCTTGGCCGGCATCGGCCTCTTTGCCTCGATCTACCATCCGATCGGCATGGGACTGATCAGCAAATGCTGCCCCAATCGCGGGCAATCTCTCGGCCGGAACGGTGTGGCTGGCAGTCTTGGAATCGGCGCGGCCCCGCTGCTAGTGGGCCAGCTGATGGCAGCCGGTTTTTCGGTCCCGAAAGCCTTCGCGACCCTCGCAATCCCAAGCCTCGCCGTCGGCGTTGCCTTGCTGTTCGTACGCATTGACGAGACCCCGCTGACGGCTAAAACCGCTGCCCCGCAACGTCGCGGAGACCGGACCGGTTTTCTGATCATGCTCGCCTGCATGACGCTTCTCGGCATCGCTTATCGCGCCAGCACCCAGGTCCTGCCTACGCACTTTGAAGCACAGATTGGTATGGTTCCATGGCTTGCGAAATCCGCAAAAGAATCGGCCACGATTCTGGCGGCTTGCGTGCTGCTCATGGCAATGGTGGGCCAATTGATCGGCGGCCGCGCAGCGGATCGGCACGATCTACGTAAGGCGTACGTTGTCTTTCATCTACTCTCGATTCCGATGGTCTTGCTGATGGCTTCTCAAACGGGGCTTTCCTTGGCAGGAATAGCGATCTTGTACTACACGCTTTCGCTGGGGATGCAGCCAATCGAGAATAGCATCGTCGCTAGAATTACGCCCGACCGGCTGCGCGCCACCGGCTTTGGAATCAAGTTTTTCTGCTGCTTCGGCTTAGGTGCAGTGGGCGTGGCACTGGCGCAGCACATGGCGGATGAGTACTCTGTGGAGCGGCTCTACAGCGTCGTCGGGTCTCTGATTATCCTCGTCATGTGCATCTTCTCGGCCTTCTGGTGGCGCTGCCGCAAGGAATCATTTACAAACCACGGCTGAACGAATCATGGACAGACAACCGAATGTGCTCTGGGTGTCCTTCGAAGACACGAATCCATTTTATGGCTGCTATGGCGACACCGTTGCCCATACGCCTCACGTAGACGCGCTGGCTGCAGAGGGTTGCCGCTGGCCTGCGGCCTTTTCCACCTGTGGCGTCTGTGCGCCGGCACGGGCCGCGGTCATCACCGGGATGTACGCAATTTCTATCGGCGCTCATCACATGCGCACCACATTCGGCCAGACGGATCTGCCAGAGCTGCCGACACCATATTCCGTGCTCACACCGCCCGCAGTGAAGTGCTTCACCGAGTACTTCCGCGCTGCTGGCTATTATTGCTCGAACAACGCCAAGACCGATTACCAATTTCCAGCGCCGCGTAGCGCCTGGGATGACTGCTCTCACAGCGCACACTGGCGCAATCGTCCGCACCCCGAGCAGCCGTTCTTCGCCGTCTTCAATCCTACGAACACTCACGAAAGCGGCCAATGGCCTGAAAATGCTCCAGAGCTGACGATTCGGCCGGAAGATGTCGAGGTCCTGCCCACATTTCCGGACACACCGAAGGTACGCACAGCGCTCGCTCAGATGCACTCGCAGATCGAGATCGCAGATCGGCGCCTCGGCGAACTGCTGGCCGAGCTGGAAGAAGACGGCTTGGCTGACAACACGATCGTGGTTCACTGGTCCGACCACGGTCCACTCCCACGCGGCAAGCGCTGGCCCTATGACTCCGGTATCCACGTACCAATGATTGTCCGGTGGCCTGGCCGGATCGAGCCAGGCACGGTGAGTGAGACTCTGGTCAGTACGCTGGATCTAGCGCCGAGCATGCTTTCCAGCTGTGGTCTGCCAGTGCCGTGCCACTTACAGGGGCAACCCTTTCTGGGCGAGTTGGTCGTCGCCCGCGAGTATATCCACGCATCCCGTGACCGCCACGACACGAACTACGATCGGGTGCGGGCAGTGCGAGATTCTCGCTACAAGTACCTCCGCAACTACTACCCGCACCAACCGTACGTCGGCTGGGTTCCCTACCGGAACCGTCATCCGATTCACGAAGAGCTACAGCGACTTCACCTGGAAGACGCCCTGACGCCAGAGCAGGCGCTGCTGTTTGCCCCATCCCGCCCTGCGGAAGAGCTCTATGATACCCGGAACGATCCGCATGAGACCCGAAACCTTGCGAACTCCGCAAACCACGCAGCCACGCTCGCACGCCTGAGTAAGGAGTGTGATGACTGGTTGAACGAGGTCGGCGATCTGGGAGAGATATCGGAGTGGGAGATGGTCAACCGCTGGTATCCGAACGGGGTGCCAGAAGTTGGTGCTCCGCTTTTTGTCGCACTCGATCCGTCCCGTGGCGGAATGGACCAGGCGGAGAACGGCATGACTCTGGTTGTGCCAGCGGCGATCCAACTCCACGCAGGCATGGAAGGTGCAAGCGTCGAGTATCGGCTAGGGGACGAGCCACACTGGCGGCTCTACGCGGGCCTGATTCGCCTCAATGAGCCTGGCCCGGTAACGATCGAGGCACGAGCCTGCCGAATCGGCTACAAAGACAGCCCGACCGTCACCCTCTCGCTACAAATAAGCGCGTAAGCGTTAGCGCCGGACGAAGTCGACCTGATATAGCACGGAGCGCCCAGTAAGCGTCTGCCCGGTGGGATCGCCGCCGGGCTGCGGTGCTCCCGGAGAAAATAAGCTGGCACCGGACTCGGACAGCGTATTGACGATTTCCTGCAGCTCACGATCGGATGCGACAAACCTGAGGCTGTACTGGTCCTTCTCGATAGTTGCCGCTGCGGCAATAGCAGCGCGGTCTTGCTCCCGCGGCAGCAAGGTGCCCAGTTTTGCCAAGGTCGTCGCCGCATTGTCCGACACCCAGAGGTGTTGAACGCGGAACGCGACACCCGACGCCTGCTCCGGCAGCATCGCGCCCGCCGTCGCACCGGCGCGGAGACCGTTCGAACTGGCAAACTGGACGCCGACCGCTGAGTGCAATGTCCCCGATCGTTTAGGCACGCCTGCGGCAGGGGGCAACACTTCGACAACGGGCTCTTCGGAAGCAGCTGCGGAGTTCGCAATAAAAGTCGCTGATGGCTCTGAGAGCGGGGTGTTGATCTGGGGGACAATCTCAAGGTGCTTTGTCAGCTGGGTCTCGGCGACCCCCAGATTACGATTCAGCTGAAAGATGAGAATGCCTAGCGCCACCACGGCGGCCAGCCGCACCAGCAACGCAAGCGAAAAGAGCGGCGGGGCCTTTGGCAGTGGCAGCGCCACGAGCTCAGGCTCCGTTTTCAGCCGAGTCTGTGTGCCCAAGCGGATCCGCGCCAACGTGGCCGCATCAGCCTCCGGAGGGCGCTCCTTATCCAAGGCAGTAAGCTGATCGAGCGTCTCCGAACATTCCGGACAGCTTCCCAGATGTCGGTCGATCAATTCCTTCGCCGACTCACCATCATGCCAGGCGCTCAGTTCTTCAAAGGGCGGACAGCTTCCGCGTTCTGCTCGACTCATGCGTGTGCTCTCATCGATCGTTCAGTCAGATCCCGACTCGTTTTCTTAATTCATCGCGAGCCCGGGCAATACGGGACTTCACAGTCCCCAGCTTGCAGCCCAGCACCTCAGCGATTTGCTCGTAAGAAAAATTGTGCACGTTCCGGAGCACAAGCGCTTCGCGATTTACGCTCGGCAGTGCGGACATTTCCTGGGCCACTTCGCTTTCCCACTCGCGGAACATCAGCTGTTCAGCCGGCCCTTTGCTCTTATCCGGAAGATCACGGGCCATGGCACCGGTACCATTCGGGTCCAGCTCTTCGTTAATGCTGTAGTGCTTGGCAACGTGCCGGCGCTTGTTCCAGCGGTACTTGTTGCGCGCCTGATTGACCACGATGCGGTAGAACCAAGTGGAAAACTGGGCATCACCGCGGAAGCCGTCGAGGGCGCGGTAGACGCGAACGAAGGCATCCTGCGCGACTTCCTCCGCGTCGTTCCACTGCCCGAGAATGCCGTAGGCAATCTGGAATGCTTTGGACGAGTGCCGGGTCATCAAGCTCTCCCAGGCAAACTCATCTTCGGTTTTAATCAACCTAATCAGTTCAGTATCAGACAGAGATTCGTAAGCGGGCATCGACTCGACTGCAGGTGTGGTGTCAAACTCAACCGCATCTGCTGCCCCCCAAGTCGAGGTTGCCGATGCGTCCTGCTTTTTAGTATGTGCGAAGGTCTCAGTTTTCACAGGTCATTCTCCTTTTTCTTACCAGATTCTCACCGATCTTGCCGGTGGCCATGCTGGTTCGGACGGATGAGACAGTGGCGTTATTCAAAGGTTCCCAATATTTCTTTGCTTTCCTACACACTCACGGTCGGCCAGTCCCCCACCTGGGCGAACGGCGTTCCGGCTGCTTCGGAATGCGTGGCACCCACAATCTTTCTGCGATCAGGTGTACCACGCCATTCTCTGCCTGAAGCTTCCCAGTTACCCCGAGGAGTGAGGCCGTGCGTGCGAGCTGCCGGTTCTTCTCGAATACTTTCGGCCAGAGAATCAGGTTTACAAATCCGGTCTCGTCTTCAAGGGTGATAAAGAGGACGCCGGAGGCAGTGCCCGGACGCTGGCGGCAAATCACCAGCCCGGCAAAGGAAACTTGGGTACCATCGGCGGTTCCCCAAACTTCCGCGGCGGTAGGTAAGCCCTTACCGGCTAAACGATCGCGCATGGGGGCCAGCGGGTGGTCGACCGCGCTGTAGCCGCTGCTGTCGTAATCCCAACTAATCTCATCGAAGCGGTCGAGATCCTCCCACTCTAGTACAGACTCTTCTGCCTCCAGTGCTAACTGATCGACCGGTGCCGCGGGTGCGTGAGCCTGCCAGAGAGCCGGACGGCGATC
>DMTJ01000237.1 GCA_003477185.1 Lentisphaeria bacterium | reverse complement strand
CAACGCCCGGCCTCCTGCCGAGAATACGACATTCTTGATTTGTTTTCACACTCCCCTAAGGCATAACATGCAGGTTCTTCGATGAAGCTAGGTTTACAATGGTCAGGCATGCTTGTCGTGCTGCTTATCGTCGGTAGCTGCAGCAAGGCAGATCACAGCGATGCGGGCTCGGGGGATGCTGGCGCCACCTCCGGGACTGATCCGTCTTTCTCCCTCCCAGAGACAGTCTCGTTCAATCAGCATATTCGCCCCATCTTATCGGACAGCTGTTTCGCCTGCCATGGGCCAGATGTGGACAATCAACTGAGTCCGTTCCGCTTGGATACCGAGGAAGCCTCACGCACGAATCTTGCGAAGGAGGGTGATCCACCACGCTACGGGATTGTCCCGGGCAAGCCAGAGGAAAGTCTGCTGATCGAGCGGGTAACGCATGAAGATGTTGCGATACGTATGCCGCCCGTGTCCGGAAACAAGAAGGCAATCACCGCTGAGCAAGCTGCGCTGCTGCGAAAGTGGATCGCAGACGGCGCCAAATACGAGAAGCACTGGGCTTTCGTCGCACCTGAGAAACCCGCGGTTCCGACCGTGGCCAATGCGTCATGGGCTCAGAATGACGTCGACCGCTTTGTCTTGGCAAAGTTGGAGACAATGCAAATCGCTCCCTCGCCAGAGGCCGATAAAGAAACGTTAATCAGGCGCGTATCGATGGATCTCACGGGGCTGCCACCATCGCCTGCGGAAATCGATGCCTTTGTGACGGATGAATCCGACGTTGCGTACGAAGCATTGGTGGACCGGGTGATGCAATCGGCCCATTATGGAGAACGCATGGCGATTGATTGGCTGGATTCAGCGCGCTACGCAGATACCAATGCGGTGCACGTGGACCTCGAGCGTTCGAGCTGGCCCTGGCGCGATTGGGTGATCAGGGCGTTTAACGAGAATATGCCCTATGACCAGTTCATTACGGAGCAGATCGCGGGCGATCTCTTACCCGATGCCACGGTTGAGCAGAAGATTGCGACTGCCTTCAATCGCAACCACGGAATCAATAATGAGGGCGGTACCATCCCGGAGGAGTTTCTGGTGGAGTATGCCGTGGACCGCGTGAGCACGATGGGATCGGCGATGATGGGTCTCACCCTGGCATGTGCCCGCTGTCACGATCATAAGTTTGACCCGATAACCCAGGATGATTTCTTCAGCCTGTTCTCATTCTTCAACAACATCCCCGAAAAGGGGCTGGAATCCCAGAATGAGTTCCAAGCTCTGGCTTACAAACCCTTCATCTATGTCTACACGGATGAGCAGAAGAAAACGAAGGAGACGCTCGACGGCATCTTGGCTGAGTTTGATTCGCTGAAGAGGAAGAAGGGGCCGGATGTGCCGAAGCTGCCAGGAGACGAGAAGGCGGTGGCTTGGGAAGCATTGACCTTAAAAAAGGTGCATAGTGACAAGGCCAAAATGGCTACGATTGTGAAGGTGAAAACGCAGAAGGGCCTGAAGAGAAATATCAGGGACACGACGGTGCTCATTGAGGATACTAAGCGTATCCACTTCAGACAGGGCGTGGGCAAAGATGCCGCACTTGACTTCACGTTTAAGGCACCGGCGACGCCGTTTAATGTCATACGGGTGGAAGCGCTCATTGCCGCTGGCAGGCCAGGCCGCAACGAACAAATACGAGATCCAGAAACGATTCTGAGCGGGGTGGAAGTCTCTCTCGTAACCGGGAAGAAGACCCAGCGGCTCGAAGTGGTTACAGGGCATTCCACGCTTGGAGCAAGCGGGGAGAGCATTGTGGCCGCTCTGGATGACGACAAGGCGAGCGTTTGGAACTGGGGCGCAGGGGCCATGGACCACCATTTTTTCCTGGTGCTCAAGGAACCTGTCACAGCGGTCAAAGGTGAGCTCGTCGTGCGATTGCACTATCGCGGCGAACAGATCAGGGCAAAATTCTACAATGACTTCATTTTCTACGCGGGCAATAATCAGCATGGCTATGCTGCGCCCATCGCGCTTATTCCCGCCAAACAACGCTTGGGCTGGCACAAAGATGCCCTGCTTATAAATGGTTGGAATGCAAAGAGACAGACGAAACTTCGCTTTAGAGACGTAGCTCAGGCAAGGAGCCAGGATGGCACGTTGAAAAAGACTGCCACGCGCTGCATGGTGATGGAAGAGAAGAAGGACATCACCCCTACCTACGTGTTGGATCGGGGTGCCTATGACGCACCGCTCGAGGAGCGCCCGCGGGAGCGTGAGACGCCGTCGGTGTTCCCCCCCATGCCTGAAGATGCGCCCAAGAATCGTCTGGGCCTGGCTCAGTGGTTGGTCTCGAAGGAGAACCCGCTCACCTCACGCGTTGCCGTGAATCGTTTCTGGCAGCAGATTTTCGAGCACGGGATCGTCAAGACTTCTGAAGACTTTGGCCTACAGAGCGAGCTGCCGTCGCATCCGGGCTTGCTCGACTACCTGGCGGTGGATTTTCAGGAGAATGGCTGGGACGTGAAACGGCTGATGAAGATGATGGTGATGAGTGCGACTTATCGCCAGTCGTCGCAACTTCGTCCGGACCTGCAGGAGCTTGATCCTGACAACCGGTTGCTGGCGCAGGCATCTCGGTATCGCTTTCCGGCTGAAGTGATTCGCGACAATGCCTTGGCGGCCTCTGGCTTGCTGAACGACACCATTGGTGGTCCAAGCGTGCGGCCGTATCAACCCGCTGGGTTGTGGCGTGAGAAGACGATGCGAGCCTCTGCGAGTACGGGTACGTATGTGCGGGATGAGGGCGACAAGCTCTACCGCCGGGGCATGTACACCTTTTGGAAGCAGGCCGTACCGCCGCCCCAGATGGAGCTTTTTGATGCGCCTTCGCGGGAGAACTGCACCATCAAACGTCGTACCACCATCACGCCGCTTCAGGCTCTGATGCTGATGAATGATGAGACCTATCTTGAGCTGTCGCGCGAACTTGCGACGCGGCTGTTTAAGGAGGTCGAGGGGGCCTGGGAAGACCAGCTATCGAAACGGATCGAAACCGGCCTGCGCTTGACCACCGGACGAAAACCCAGCACTGAGGAACTGGGCACTTGGATCCAGTTTTCGGAGGAAAACCTGAAGCGCTTTAGTGAGAGTCCGGAGAATGCCAAAAGCTTCCTGAGCTATGGCGAGAAACCGCGGGATGAATCGCTGCCTGAACTGGAACTCGCGGCTTTGACCTACACGATGTCTGCGGTGTTTAACCTTGATGAAACCATCACCCGAGATTAGATCATGGATCCGCTGGAAGACCATTATCTAAACGTCACCCGCAAGCAATTCTTTGCGAAGACAGCTGCAGGCATTGGCGGATTGGCGCTTGGCTCGTTGATGAACCAATCGCTGTTGGCCAACTCGCCATTGGAGCGAGGCCTCTTGGGCGCCCCACATTTTCCGGCGAAAGCCAAGCGGGTGATTTACCTGTTTCAGAATGGTGGGCCTGCACAGCAGGATTTGTTCGATTACAAACCGGGGCTGCTGGAGAAATACGACCAGGATCTCCCAGATTCGGTCCGTGGCAATCAGCGAATTACCGGAATGACGTCGCGCCAGGCACGATTTCCCATCGTCCCTTCCATCTTTAAGTTCAACAAGCATGCCAACAACCAGGATGGGCTCTGGGTCTCTGAGCTTTATCCGTACACCGCCCAGATCGCCAAGGAGATTTGCGTGGTGAAATCGATGCATACCTCAGCCATCAATCATGAGCCGGGCATCACCTTCTTGCAGACCGGTTCCGAACTGCCGGGCCGGCCATCGTTTGGCTCGTGGGCGAGCTATGGCCTGGGCAGCGCCAATGAGAATCTACCGGGCTTTGTCGTGATGATCAGCCAAGGATACGGCAACATGCAGACCATTTCGTCCCGACTGTGGGGCTCTGGATTTTTGCCGAGCGAGCATCAGGGTGTAAACCTACGCGGGGCCGAAGATCCCGTGCTCTTTCTGAGCGACCCCAACGGCATCGAGCGACAGGATCGGCGTCGCATGCTGGATT
Source organism: Lentisphaeria bacterium (assembly GCA_003477185.1). Lineage (GTDB taxonomy): Bacteria > Verrucomicrobiota > Lentisphaeria > JABSQK01 > UBA12247 > UBA12247. The sequence continues at coordinate 9,155 of DMTJ01000237.1, read as the reverse complement.
TTCTGGCAAAGCGCAACCAGGAAGAAGCGTTACGGTCGAACGATCCAGACGTGGCTGCGCGCATTGCCCAATACGAAATGGCCTACCGCATGCAGATGTCGGTGCCTGAGTTAACAGATTTTGCTGAGGAGTCCGAAGACACGCTGGCGATGTATGGCCCCGATGTCAAAAAGGCTGGTTCCTACGCTTACAACTGCCTGATGGCGCGACGCTTGGCAGAGCGCGGGGTGCGCTTTATCCAGCTGTATAACCGTGGTTGGGACCAGCACGGCAATCTGCCGAAAGATATCAAGAAGCAAGCAGACGCGACAGACCAACCCCAGGCGGCGTTGATCAAGGACTTGAAACAGCGCGGGATGCTTGATGATACGCTGGTGATTTGGGGCGGAGAATTTGGCCGCACCACCTACAGCCAGGGCACTCTGTCAAAGACAAACTACGGGCGGGACCATCATCCTCGTTGCTTCAGCATGTGGTTCGCCGGCGGCGGAATCAAACCCGGAATCAGCTATGGCCAAACCGATGATTATTGCTACAACATCATTGAGAACCCGGTCCACGTCCATGATCTGCACGCGACGCTGTTGCACCTCATGGGCATCAATCATGAGCAGTTGACCTACCGGCATCAAGGACGCGACTTCCGCCTCACCGATGTCCATGGCCACATCATCAACGACATCTTGGTTTAGGACTGAGATGATGACGATAGCCGAGATCGATGAGCGAGCACTCCGACCAGAGTCGAATAGCCCGTTGGAGTTCACAACTTTAGTTGTGCGGCATGCAGGCTGGCAGTTGCGGCGTGGCACATCTAAAGCGTTTAACTTGAACGCGTTACGCTGTCTCCCACTTCAGTCAACAAACACTCCTTGGCGCTCCCAGACTCAATTCATCGCTACTATCTCCTAAGCCCGTAAGACTTCTAGGCAATGATGATCTCCGTTTCCGAATCAACGATTAAAAAATTCCTCAAGATTTTTGCTGTGTTGGCTAGCGCCGCCATGATCGCGAGCGGCTTCTTCTCTGCCCCGGAATTGCCGGAAGAACTCGCCCTGTTTGTCGGCCGATTCCACCCGCTGGTGGTCCACATGCCGATCGGCTTCGTGACCGCGGTCCTGCTGATCCAGCTGGTCGCAATCTATCGTAGGGCCGACCTGCGTCTGGCCGTTCGGACGCTGCTGTGGTTTACGATGATCTCTGGCATTCTGTCGGCAGTGTTTGGGACCTTGCTGGCCATTCCCGGTGGCTACGACGAGGTGCTGCTGGAGCGGCATCGCTGGCTGGGAATCGGGACCAGCATCGCCTGCATCTGGATGTTGGTCGCGCACCAGTCAAATCGCAAGCAGAGAGACATGCTCTACAGCCTGTGCCTGTTGATTTGTATGGGGCTGGTAGGGGCTACCGGGCACCTAGGCGGGGCTCTGACCCATGGCGAAGGCTATCTCACGGCCTACCTACCAGAAGTCTTAGGGGGGCCGGCCCTGCCAGAGCCAATCGATCCCGGAACCAAGGAAGATGCCGCCATCTATGGGCGCGTCATCCAGCCGCTGCTACAAAGCAAATGCGTGTCCTGCCATAACCCAGGGAAGAATAACGGTGATTTGCAGATGCATGATCTAGCCAGCCTACTGAAAGGTGGCAAGCACGGACCTGCGATCAATACCAAGAGCGCATCTGAGAGTTTGCTCATCACCCGAGCTGAACTGCCGCTTGAGCACAAGGAGCATATGCCGCCGAAAGGCAAGGTCCAGCTGACAGATCCCGAACTGGAATTGCTTCGCTGGTGGATTGGCCAGGACGCGCCAGAGCGTGTGGCTCTGGATGGAGACCTGCCACAAGATGAATCGATCGCGCTGATGGAAAGCGCACTGAGCTTTGCAATCGCGGAGCCAAAGCTGCCGTTGCTCAGCTGGGAAGAGACCGTCGAGGCTAGCAAACCGCTTCACAACAATCCGAACGTCCGGATCCGTCGAGTCTCACTCGACACACCGGTGGTGGACGTATTCTTTGAGCCAAGTTCAGACAACATCGATGCCCTTGTTGCACAGCTGCTGCCGATCAAGGCGAATATCTTACTGCTGGATTTGAGCAATACCGAATTCACCGACGCTGCCGTCGAACAGCTGGCTGGCTTTACTAATCTGGAAGAGCTGCGTCTGAACAACACGCCGATCACAGATGCCCATGTTGCGCAATTCGAACGCTTGCGGCAGTTGAGGAAGCTGAACCTCTACGGCACACAGATTAGTGATGCCGCCTTGGTTGCGCTGCGGAAACTCCCCGAACTCAGGCAGGTAAACACCTACGAGACGGAGGCGACGTACGAGGCTGCCGAGCAGTTTATCGCCGAGATGGAGAACGAAGTCGTGCAACGGAAGCTGGAGAATAAAATCAAGCAGCTAAAATCGCAGCTTCTGTCGCTGGCAGTTGAAGTCGTTGGCATTGAACCAGAGCCGCCTGCGACAACCCTTGCCGCGAGTCTGGAAAAATTCAATAGCGACACATCCAGCTACGGCACACTTGTCACGAAGCGTGCGAGAGTCGCCGTCAGCTCGACCTCTGTGCATGATCCGCCGAATGGCTTGCGATCCCTGATCCAAGAAAAGGGCGAAGAGCTTCCCTTCTCGTTTCATACTGCCGAAGAAAAGAACCCGTGGGTATCCTTCAACTATCAAGCCCCGATTCGCCTGAATGCGATCAGCATTCGCAACCGCACCGACCTCACCGAACGGGCCGCCGGCCTCGTCTTGGAAGGCAAGCTTAGCACGGCGAACGAGATTGTCGTGGTGACGAATACAATGGACACGAAACTCACCGAGTATGCGCTAGGCCAACGGCTGCAAGGGCGCTACATCACGATGCGGTTTACGGGGCCAGGGACCTGTAACCCGGGCGGCTCAGAATTGGTGCTCGCCCTTGGGCCCGAGAGCGCCTATCAGAAAGATGTGCTGGCACTCAAGCCCATCGCATACTACAGCTTTGACACAGCTGATCTCGCCAAGGCAGACACAGCGAGTAACCTGGGCTCGCTTGCGAACTCCGCAACTCTGGCAGGCGGTGCACGCTTCAGCGGCGAAAGCGGTGGCTACATCGGTGGTGCGCTCACTATTGACGACAACAGTAACCATGTCCTGCTTGTTGATGACGGTGCGATTGCTCTCGGCCAGGATTGGACTATTTCCACCTGGTTCCAAGGGCTGCATGACTCCTCAAACTTCCGTACATTGACCCGGTCCAAGGACGATGGGGCGGATCATCAAGTCATCATCAACAATGGGACCGATAACCTGGGGCTCTATAACAATGGCGACCCCGAGGCCAGAGGCTTTCAGGACAGTGGCTATGATCTCCTCCTTGGTGATGCTGCCTGGCACCATCTTGTCGCAGTCGGCACCGGCGGTGACGCCGGGAAAACGGAGTTTTACATCGATGGCAAGCACGTCGCGACGGTCGAACAAGGCAGTTCGGGGAATGTGTATGCGATCGGAAACTACCAGCATGGCACCCAGCCCTTTGCGCAGGCCCTTGACGAGTTTGCGGTCTTTGATCGCGCCTTGACAACTGCTCAGATCGCCATCCTCGCAGGCAACAAACCCGCCCCAGCCAAGGTCGCTGACACCGTCCTGCTGCCAGCGCCAGTCAAGGCAACCGCGTCGAGCGAGTTCAGTGAGAACTATGCCGTGACGCATCTGTTTGACGGCGCTCCAACCATCCAAGATCTGGGCACCTCGCAGATGCTGGGGACGCAATATGCCGGTAAAGGACCTGGGCCGCATGTGGTCAGCTATGACATGGGAGCCTCCGTAACCTTCGACCGCATTTTCTACGCCCAGCGGCCCACGAATCTTTGCGATGCCACCAACACGATTGAGTTTTGGGTTAGCGATAGCGACCCCGGGCCTACTTCCACCGAAATGCCAATGCTCGGCGGTTCGGGCTGGCAGGAAATCCATGCGTTCGAGGGCACGCCCAGTGCGTGGAATGTCGACTTGACTGAACTTCCCAGCGACAAGCGAACCGCCACAGATTTTCGCTTGGTCATTAAGAAGGAGAAGGCGATTCTACATCTGCAAAAGGTGTTACTGTGGGGCGAAAGTCGCCCTGCGTCGGTCTCGGTTTCCATTCTGGATGCGGGCAAAGGCAAGTATGGCAGCCGCATCAGCACAGAGGCCAAGGTCTCGGTGAGTTCAACCACTGTGCATGATCCTCCGGCGGGCTTGAAGGCGCTCATCCAGGACAAGGATAATGGACTCGATTTCGCATTTCACACCGGAAACGAGATGAAGCCCTGGGTGCAGTTCAGCTATCCCATCGAGACCACTGTGCATGCGATCCATATCGTCAATCGCAAAGATCTCATAGAACGCGCCGAAGATCTGGCCCTGCAGAGTTCGAAAGACGGCAAGACCTGGGACGAGATTTGGGCGTCCGATGCGGTAGCCCCGGAATGGACGCTTGACCTGACCAAAGTCCCCGTTGCCAAGCGGGAAGCTAAGTACTTCCGGCTTATCCTTGATCGTGAATCCCCGGCGACGCTTCATCTCTCGCAAGTACACATGTGGGGAATTGGCCAAGCACCTGCTAAACCAGAGGCAGCGGTTGCGCCAGCAAGGACAGGCCAAGGTGACTGGATTTACGAGGTGGTCTCAAATTGGGGAGCGGTGCCCGGGCATGATCACATCGGCGCCACCAACGGCAGCATCGTGATCGATAAGTCTGGCAAGGTCTACGTGTCTACCGATGGCCCTCACGGACTGATTGTATATGAGCAAGACGGCACTTTTATTAAGAGCCTTGGTCCCCATACCAAGCGGTTTCATGGTATGAACATTGCGGAAGAAAATGCCAAAGAATACATCTTCGCGGCAGCAATGGGCATCGTCTACAAGATCGACCTCGATGGACATGTCGTCCTTAAAATTGAGGGGGCCAAACAGGCGCCGGAGAATATCTGGGCAAAAGCCACGGCCGTCGCCATCGCACCGAACGGAGACCTGTTTATCGCCGATGGCTATGGCAGCTCTGTCATCTACAAGTACCAGAGCGACGGCACGTTCATCCGCAAGTTTGGATTGCGGGGAAAAAAGGATGGTCAATTCACCATTAGCCATGGACTGATCATTGACGCCCGAAATCCAAAGGCTCCTTTGCTGCTAGTCTGCGATCGCGAGAACGGCCGACTTCAGCATTTCGATCTGGATGGAAACTTTGTGGAGGTCATCATTGATGGCCTGCGCCGTCCATGTGCGGCATCCATCCACAATGACTTTATGCTTGTGGCCGAACTGGCTGGGCGGGCGGTGATATTGGACAAGAATAACGAGATTGTATCCATCTTGGGCGACAACCCACAGGTCAAGCAACGGGCAAACTTTCGGGTACCGCCAAAGGACTGGAAAGAAGGCGTTTTCACCGCGCCCCACGGCTGTTGCTTCGATGCCAAGGGTAATGTCTACATCCAAGACTGGAACAAGTTTGGCCGCATCACCAAACTGGTGCGAGTCGCAAAGTAAGCGAGCCCTCTCAGGCCGGCCTTCCCACGTTCCTGTAGAACGCTATGCACCCCGCTTCATACGTAAGCTTGGCGAGCGCAGAAGTCTACAAGGAAGGCCAGAAGGAAAGGAGGGCTTATAGGCGTAAAAATTGGACATGACTACGGTGGCCGCACGGCTGCACTAGTGGCCACCGGTCCCTAGTCAGCAAGCTCTGCAAGATTCTCGACGAAGAGGCAGGCGAGATGCATGCCGAGTTTGACGCAACTCAGTGGACCTTGGGCGACGTGAATTGGGCGTTTCGCTTGCTTGTCCGAGACCAGTATACGACCACCAACTTCGACGAGCTGGTCAAAAATCTGCAGAATATCCCGGATCTCTTCGGACTCGCCTATGCGGTGAGCTTTGGGGTCGAAGATGAGAAGCGCACATTATCTGCCAAGTATCCGGTGGTCAGCCTGGGCTTGTAGTAGGGCATTCTGGCTCATGTTACACAGGGACTCTGCATTCACAACCTTGTGTATAAGCGGGTGGCTTATGACTACCTACGCTCACGGCAAATGACCAAAGGATCTGGCTACGATTTCGGCGGCAAACTGATTGAGCCCTACTTGTCGCAGGATGAGCGACTCTTGCTCAGTAACGTCATGGAGCGCTGTCAGGCCTTCATGCGCGAGCACTATTCAGCTCGCGACGCGCACTTTCTGGAGCACGAAGGTCGGCTGCTATTTATGTCCTTTCTCAAGCCCATCATCAACGGTGGCGGCTCCATGTGGAAGCAGCCAGTGCTCGGCGACGAGCGCCGCATGAATCTGGTGGTCACTTATGGCAAGAGCCAGAAAGAGGTCGTCGAACTCAAGATCTAGCACCGCGAAGCCGATCAACAAGCGAGGCCTCCAGCAGCTCTCCGAGTATTTGGACTCCCTGGGGCTCACCGCCAGCTACATCCTGATCTTCGACTTTCGCGCCAGCAAAGAATGGAACTCAGAAGACCTGACCATCGCCAACAAGCAGATCACCGCAGTGTGCGTGAGAGAGTACGACAGCCGGGGACATTCCTAATAGTCTCTGCGACTTGGTCTAACTCCCATCGCGCCGTTAGCACGCTTGACGCTCAGATACGCAATGCTAGATTACACGTTTTCCCTTTGTCAGGCAGAGCCCACCGCAGGGCGACACTTTTCTAGAATTAAGCCAGGAGTCATAATGTCAGTTCGATTGAGATTGCGCCGCACAGGCACGCGCAACAAAGCATGCTATCGTGTTGTAGCCGCAGACCAACGTTCCCCGCGTGATGGACGCTTTATCGAGGCCTTGGGTCTCTACGATCCACGTCATGAAGATGAGAACCTTGATCTAGCACGCGTCGACTACTGGCTCGCAAACGGCGCCCAGCCTAGCGAGACCGTGAGAGACATTATCCGCCGTTGCCGCGACCGCGCTGCAGGCATTGTCACAGAGCCAGCTCCCGAGCCCGTCGCTGAAGTTGAAGCAGCTCCAGTTGTTGAAGAAGAAACAGCTCCGGTCGAGACCGCTGAAGAAACCGCACCAGCAGAAGCTCCTGCTGCTGAAGAAGCTGGCGTTGCGGACAAAGAGATCAGCGCCTGATGATCGCTTTTTTCCGCAAGCTTTTCGGCAAGGGTGATGCGCCAGTCGTAACCACCAAGCGCACTGCGCCCGCAGGCGAATGTGATTTGCCCGCTTTTGTGCACTTTGTCGCAGGAAATCTCGTGGAAACCCAGAAGCAGGTGAAGGTGACTAGCGAGCGCGATGATCTCGGACTTCTGATCCACGTGGACTGTGTCGAGGGCCAGGCTGGTCGTGTGATCGGCCGGCGCGGTCGTACCATCACCGCCATTCAGGGGTTGGTGCGCGCGGCGAATGCAGGAAAGCGCCAGAAGACAAAGGTTATTGTAAACGGGTAGCGAGCCAGTTATGCGGATCGATGTCATCACCATCTTTCCCGACGTCTGCGACGCATACTTCAGTGAATCAATCATTAAGCGAGCTAGAGATCGGGAATTAATTGAGATTCAGCTAACTAATCTGCGAGACTTCACGCACGATAAGCATCGTTCCGTTGATGATCGGCCCTATGGCGGCGGCGCCGGCATGGTCATGAAACCGGAACCACTTTTCGAAGCCGTTGAAGCACTGAGGACCGAGCAGAGCCACGTGATTATGATGTCACCCCAGGGCAATCGGTTCACTCAGCAGAAAGCGCAGCAGTTGCGGAATTCGCAACACTTGATTCTCATCTGTGGCCATTATGAAGGATTTGACGAACGAATTAGAGAAAGGTTGGTAGACGAGGAGATTTCAATCGGCGACTATGTGCTGACCAGCGGGATGCTTCCCGCAATGGTGATCACAGACGCGGTTGTCAGGCTGTTACCAGGTGTACTGGGTTGTGCGGACTCCGCAATCGAGGAATCCTTCAGTGAAGGCTTACTGGAATACCCCCACTACACTCGGCCGGAAGTATATCGAGGCATGGAAGTGCCCCCCGTGCTGCTTTCCGGAAACCATGGCCAGATTACCAAATGGCGCCAGAATCAATCCGAGCTACGAACCAGGGAACGACGTCCCGATCTCTGGCAACAGATAAATGATACAAACGACGAGGACAAAGTATGAGCATTCTACAGAAAATAGACCAAGAACAGGCTAGGAACGAGCACCCGGATTTCGGTATCGGTGATACCATTCGCGTGCACGTACGTATCGTCGAAGGCGACAAGGAACGTATCCAGGCCTTCTCCGGCACAGTAATCGGCCTGAACAACGGCGGCCATGCCGAGACAGTGACCGTGCGTCGCGTATCCTATGGCCAGGGTGTGGAGCGTGTCTTCCCGCTGCAATCCCCACGTATTGCCAAGATTGAAGTCGAGATGCGTGGCCATGTGCGTCGCGCTAAGCTGTACTACCTCCGCGATCGCGTGGGCAAAGCTGCTCGCATTAAGGAAAAGCTCCGTCGTTGACCTTTCCTGATTCCTGCGGCTTCTACGGGTTCGAACCCGTAGCCAGAGCCGCAGGATACCACGCCATTGCCGGCGTCGATGAAGTGGGCCGCGGCCCACTCGCCGGCCCGGTCGTGGCCGTGGCCGCGATCGTGCATGAGGCCGAGCAATTCGCTGGCCTGAACGACTCCAAGAAGGTCACCGAGAAACGCCGCGACACGCTCTACGAGCTCCTTGCGAACTCCGCAGATGTGCAATACGGAGTGGGCAGCATTACGCCTGCTGAAATTGACAGGATCAACATCCTGCAGGCTACGCACAAAGCCATGCGCTTGGCAATCGCCGCGCTTCCCACCCCCGCAGACTTCGTTCTGGTGGATGGTCGCCCCGTCCCACGACTGGGCTGCGACTCACACAACTTGATCAAAGGCGACGGCCGCTGCGCCTCCATTGCCGCCGCCAGCATTCTGGCAAAAGTGATCCGCGACCGCCAGATGGTCGCCTACGACGAAGAGTTTCCGGGCTACAGCTTTGCCTCCCACAAAGGGTACGGCACGGCAGCTCACCTCGCTGCGCTACGCAGCCTCGGTGCTTGCCCGATACACCGCCGTTCTTTCGCCCCGGTTCGTGACGTCGTTGAGCCCACACTGTTTGACTCTTAACTCTTGACGCTTGACGCTTGGAATGACGCAGTGACTGT
>DMTJ01000086.1 GCA_003477185.1 Lentisphaeria bacterium | reverse complement strand
AACCTGGCGGGCTTCTCAAACTATGGGGTAGCCACGGTTGATCTTGGTGCCCCGGGTGTCGACATCTACAGCACAGAACCCGGCGATCAGTACGGAACGAAAAGTGGTACCTCTATGGCCAGCCCGCATGTTGCGGGTGCTGCCGCCATGGTCTACGCCCGTCGGCCCGGCGGCAGTTATGCGGCCGTCAAGGCAGCTCTCTTGGGCAGTGTTGTAGCGCTTCCGGCCCTCGACGGGCGCGTAGGCACTGGTGGGATGCTGAACCTGCCAGGTGCCATTGGCACGTCCGCTGGCGGGCTCGTCGCCTACTTCCGGGCCGACGACAGCAGCTCGCAGAGCTTGCCTGGCGTCGAAGACTTTACCATTGACAGTGATTGGCTCACAGAGTGGTCCCATGCCGGAACGCTGCTGAATGGCGCCAGCATCATTGACGGCTCCGGCATCACACTGCTGGATGAAGACGGGGACGACATTGTGGATCTCTGGGAAATTCGCTTTGGCTATAGCCCCGCATCTGCTGCGGACCGGGATCTTGACGAAGACGGTGACGGCCTGAGCAATGCTTACGAGTATTGGTCGGGCACCAGCCCACTGCATGTAGACACCGACTTTGACGGTATCAATGATGCCGACGAAGATAAGGATGGCGATGGACTGTCGAACGGGCAAGAGATGGACCGTCTCCTCCGGCCTGACCTAAAAGATACAGACGACGACGGCTATCGAGACGGCGATCTGGGCGAGTATGCTCGTGATGATCACCAGCACCGGACCAGCCCACGTTATTCGATGGCACAACCATATTTCCAGGCCAAAAGCCTGGACCTATCAGTTGCGGCGGCTGGAATGACCGGCCTCAACCGCCAGTGGAGCGGCATTGAATTGCCCCGTCGTGGTCGTTTCGCTGCGGGGCTTGCCACCATCGAACTGTGGTTCAACCGTGGCAACGATGCGGACGGTGCGATCGTCTCCCAGAAGGTCTTGGACATCCGGGGCGGCGCCATCCTCGAGCTCGGTATTGAGGACGGGCGGCCCTACGCTCGATTCGAATCCGAAACCATGGCCGAATACAAAGCCGGTGGCGACGGCGTCGCTGGCGTCCTTCAAGAGGGCGAGTGGCATCACTTGGCTGCTGCCTATGATGAACAGGCAGGAAGCATTACGCTGTTGATCGATGGTCTGAATGAATTTGCACAGGCCATGCCCGATGGACGCATTACCGGTGCGCTTTCTGCAGCCTACCTGGGTGGCGCCGGGACCGACGACGGAGACCGTGTCCTTACCTCAGGGCTGATTGATGACGTGCGTCTATGGACAACGCTGCGTACATTCGGGGAAATTATTGGCACGAGCCGCGAGCTACTGCTGGAAGGGAGCACCCCCGGTCTTGCAGCGCACTATCGCTTTGATGATGGTGGCCTCAGCATTGAGGACTTCACCGTGCCAAACCGCGGGCTAACCGTGAGCCAGGCGGTTGCGATTGTAGCGGCAGACTTTGGTGTGATCGATACTGACGGAGACGGATCGGCGGATTGGTTCTCGCTGGACGCGGCAACTATCTTGGGTACACCCGCTGGATCTGAGCCAGCCGCAGGCGAGTTTAGAGCTCCAGCTGATGACTCTGACTTTGACGGACTGCCGGACTGGTGGGAAGAATTCCATTTCCTCGGCGCTTACCAGGCCTATCCCAAGGGCTGGCGCCTGAGCAACACGCCGTTCGGTAGCCAGGGCGTTGATACGCATGTTCTGAGCCAAGGCCCCGACAACGCTTTCTTTGTTCGCGACTACAGCAACGGTTGGGTGAGTACCAGTTCAACATTCCAAATCGCCATCGTGCATGATGGTACGATTGAAGATGTCTACATCAACGGAACCCGTTTACCGGCCAAGGACTCCCTGTTCTGGCCCATCGACAGCCCAGTGTCTTTGGTTCGACGCAGCGGCAATGGCCAACAGGTCTCAAACTACCGTGGCAATGGTCCCGGTATGACGGTGATTCCGTTCGATTTCGAGGGCGAGCCCCCGCCGCGGCTCCGGGCCTCTGTTGAGATTTCGAATGCGAACGGCATTGGGCATTTCGACTGCTCGGTCTATCAAACTGATGGTGCCGGCTGGGCTGATGTGGCTCCAATCACGGAAGTGTCCGGAATTGAGTTTCACTCGACATTCGGCGAACTGGCCCAGCAGCGTCTGCCAAGCAATGAGTGGTATGTGTACGGTGCTGTAGGCGAGGAAACCATTCAGCCGCCGGTTGACGCCCGCGATTTTCTCTGGCATCGCTTCCTGTATGGCCTTGAGAACCGGAACGACGCGCAGGCGGCACCTGCTGCGGATTCCGATGATGATGGCCTCGTCAATTACTTTGAGCTGCTGTTCGGTACCGACCCGCTCTCGAACGACAGCAATAACAACGGCATCCTGGATGCTGACGAGGACTCCGACGGAGACGGCCTGCGTAACCTGGACGAGCAGACATTGGCGCTGAATGGCGACGGTGAAGTAATTGGCATCTTGGGCACCTCACCATCGCGCGTCGATACGGATGGGGATGGCGTTGCCGATTCCCGTGAGATCCGCGAGAACGGACAGGGCGAAGACGCCAATCTTCCGCATGAGCAACGTGCGCTGCGAACCAATGGCGCAGCTGATTCTTACCTTATCGTTCCTGCCGAAGGTCGCCTTGGTTCCGCAGAAGCCCGGTTGACTTCCTGGTCCGTGGGCGGCTGGGTCCGGCCCGATACAGGCGACACAGCTGGCTATCTGGTGCGGCGTGATCTGCGTAACGCCGATGGCAGCGCTCGCCATAATTTTGCCCTCGGCTACGACGATGCGAATCCAGCGACTAATGCGGCAGCCGGTGTATATCCATTCATTGCCTACCATGACTCTCTCGCTGGCGGCGAGGTCAAGCTCTACGGCATCCGACTGATTGCGGACTCGCTGACTTGGACACATCTGAGTGCAACGTACGATGCGGCCACGCATCACCTGACCCTCTATGTAAACGGTGACCGCGTCAACTTCGCCGAGAGCGCCGCCTCTAGCGCGACTAACGGTGCGGGGCCGACCATTCAGCGCGCGGGTGAAGGTGTTGCGGGACTGATTGACGACATCTTTATCGCCCAACGTTCACTGTCGACTGCGGAGATCCAGACACTTCGTGACACCAGCCGAGGCCTGCCATTTCAAGTGGCAGCGCTGTACCGCTTCGATGACGGCCCAATTGTAACCGAGGTTGCTGATGTTGCTGCGGTCTTCGCGTTGCCCGAGCAAAGCGGAGTCGTTCGCGATCTCAGCACCGGTAGTCACTACATCAACATTGGCGCGTTCTTTGCCGCGGGCACAAACGGCTGGGTACCTACCAGCCGTCCGCTTGCCACCAATATTGCCGTGGTCCGGGACTGGCGTAATGCAGATCTCCATGCCGGTATTCCAGTTGGAGCCGCCACCGCCGTAGGGGCCGAGACCGCGAACCCAGTGGCCGATTCTGATGGCGACGGACTGCCGGACAGCTGGGAAACTGCATATGGCCTGTCGCCCAGCGATGCTACCGGTGATCATGGAGCGGACGGGGATATTGATCAGGATGGTCTTTCAAACCTCAGCGAGTACCTGTTGAATTTGTCCCCGCTGGACCAGGATTCAGACGACAACGGCATTCTGGATGGCAACGAAGACTCGGATGGTGACGGCCTCCTGAACAGCGACGAGATCGCCAAAGGTCTCAATCCCGCCACACCAGACTCGGACGACGATGGTTTGACGGACGCAGAGGAAGAAGTAGGGACGTCAGATCCAACTGATTCGACGGATCCAAGTGCTGCTCGTGTCCTTGAATTGCCTGGCGATGCCGTTTCCTTTGCCATTGTTCGCGGGGATAGAACACAGGATAAGCTGGATCTGAAGGCCTGCGTCATTGAGGCTTGGGTACGGCCTGCGGGCACCGGCGCTGGCGAAATTGTATCGAAGCGCCGCGAAGCAGATGGCTACATCAACT
>DMTJ01000551.1 GCA_003477185.1 Lentisphaeria bacterium | reverse complement strand
TACACGTCCAGCGAACATACGGAAGGGACCACTGAAGAGTTCAGTGCACCGTCTCTTCGCGGTTCCGAGGACACCAGCGACAATAGCCTTGAGCAGACTGCCGATAACTCCGACATCACCAGCAATGGCTCCGGTGACAGCGCCATTGCCAGCGAAGACTCAGAGAGCAGCGAGACCCTGAACTACTCTTGGGCTGCCTCTTCCGACAGCGCGGATGGCACGACCAACAATTCGGGTGCCGATGGTGCGACCACCGAAAGCATTACCTATGGCAGCGTGGACGGATCGTCCGTCGAATCAGTGGATTACTCGGCTGATACTGAGACCAGCGCCACGCTTACCGAGGGTGGGCCCACGAAAGGGGCTTCCGAAACCTCCATGGATGGTAAAGAGTCCACACAAGGCTCCTATGTCAGCGAGACGGCCAGCTATGACTCGGGCAGTGACGCCAGCAATGGCAGCACTGAGTTCTTGGTGGACGGTTCACAGGAGTCCCGCACGAGTGAGGCGACTAACGTGGGCTCTGAGGCTACGAGCGGCCCTAGCCAGAACACGACGCAGGATGCCAGCGATCGTGATACCAGCGCTACGCTGTCGCATGACTTGGGCACTGAGTACTCAAGCCAGAACAGCGTCGATCCATCCGATACGCATCCTTCGGCCGTGACCGATGGCGCAATTGATCGCTCCGCGATGACCAGCGATGAAGGGACCCACACCGGCGCAGCCAGCAGCGGTGGCGGCGGCGGGGACTCCGCAACCTCAGCGGTCGCTAGCGATGGCTCGGAGATGACGACCTATGACTCGCGTACTCCCAATACTACAGCAGACACCAATGAGTTCTCCCAAGTTTCCTCTGAGGAAACCGGGCAGGGAAGTGGCAACTCCGTGCAGGGCCGCACGGGCGCAGCCAGTACTGAGGGCTCCGGGCACTCTGGAGCTGGCACGGCGCAGATTAGCAGCTCAGAAGGTCTGGACACTGAACCAAGTCGCACTTCTGCAGATACCAGCCAGGGCGGAACTGATACCCACACGGAGCAACTTTCCCAGCCAACTCAAGACATCTCCGCGAGCACTGCGCAGACCGAACCGTCGGCACCCAGCGCGAGATCCGCCGCTGCCACCCAGGAGTCTGACACCAACACCCTCACCGCGCCTACGGCTGCTGGCAGTGAAGCCAGCCGAGAGACCCAGAGCGGTGATGTTCTGGAGCCCACTGGCACGACCACCGAGGGGATCCAAGCCTCTGATACTGACCAGCTTGCCTCCCCGACTGCAGACGCCAGCGAGGGAACTCGCATCGTCAGCGCCACTGAAGCCACTGACAACACGTTTGCGGCCACCACCCGCGTGAGTGACCCACTCGCCCGCAATGCGCAGGCAAACAACGCCTACAAGCGTCGCGCTCTGATTGAAGCTGCAGCCTATGAAGCCATTGTCCAACTGCCCACGCTTCTGCGCGCTGGCGGAGATCCTGACTACATTCCGTCGGATGTCGTGCACGCCGCCATTCGCCTTATCGATCCTGACGGAAAGCGCAGTCTGGTAGAAGCCATGGTCGCAATCCTGGACGAGTACAGAGAGCTACAGAAGTCCTGAGTAGCGGGCGATACGTCGAGCGTTGCACTAATCTTGGATGCGATCTGATTGGCGGAAAGTTTCAGTGTCTCTTGCTGTGGACTCGCAGGCCGCTGTTCTGCCTGCGGTTCGGCGCCAATCACATGCACAGAGCTAATTACCGTGTGGCGGGGCTGTTTCCGTTACCTATGCGACGCCGTGAGCGTGGCGATGACAACTTGGCCCAGATTCTGGAGAACGTGAATGGGTAATGGGGTGAGTATTTTGAGACAGGCGATGGTGGCAATGCTGGCGATCTTTGTGTTCGCCGTGGTACTTTTTCTGCAGGCCGAAGGGCAGCCGAAGGCACTGGAGCAGGGGACGCTGGATTCTTCCGGCGTTCGGCGAGCTACGCCAATCAGCCGACACGTCACCCAGTTCTCGGTGCGGAGCATCCAGAAGCATCATTACGGGCAGCCAGACGTCGATGATGCTATGTCCGAGCGGTTGATGCGGGAGTACATGGAGCAGTTGGACCCGACGCATCAATACTTCTTGCGCTCAGACCTGCAGGACTTTGCCGGCTATCGCTTCGAGCTGGATAACCTGCTTGAAGATGGGGACATCACCTTTGCTTTTGAAGTCTATGAGCGTTTTCTGCAGCGTGTCGATCAGCGCCTGACGTATGTCCAGGCTCATGTGGCAGACAAGCACGACTTCTTCCTTGATGAAGATATGTTGGCAGATCGAACGGATGTTGACTGGCCCGAGACAGCTCAGGAACTGGACGAAATCTGGCGGCAGAACCTGAAGAATCAGATGCTGACTGAAGTCTTGATGAAGGAAGAGCGGGAGAAGGACGAGGCCAGCAAAGACGAGGATAGGTTTCGGGATGATAGCCTCAGCGCCGAGGAACGCGTGGTACGCCGCTACGACCAGTACCGGGCGTTTCTGAACACCTACGACACGGCAGACATCTTGGAGGTCTATCTGACCTCACTGTTTCACCTATTCGACCCGCACTCGACCTACATGAATTGGCGGTCTCTAGAGGACTTCAATATCTCGATGAGTCTTTCGTTACAGGGAATCGGCGCCACGCTCAAGAGCGTCGATGGCTATACAGAGATCGTCAGCACTGTCCCCGGTGGCCCAGCCAAGCGGGACGGGCAACTGCAGACTGGAGATCGTATCATTGCCGTGGCACAGGGAGCGGGCGAGGCAGAGAATATGATCGGCCTTCCGCTGAAATACGTGGTGCGTAAAATTCGTGGCGAGAAAGGCTCAGAGGTACGCCTGACGGTGCAGAAGTCTCTGCACGGGCTGCCGCAGGTTGTTACGTTGATTCGGGACGAGGTGAAACTCACCGAGCGCGAGGCCAAGGGACACTTGCACGAGTTTAACGTGGACGCGGAAACGAGCCGCAAGTTTGGCATTCTAGATGTGCCCTCGTTCTACGCAGATTTCGAGAAGCTGCGGCGCAACGACCCGACCGCGAAGAGTACGACCAAGGACTCGCGGAAATTAATTGAGGGCCTGATGCAGGATGATATTGAGGGCTTATTGATTGATCTTCGCTCGAACGGCGGCGGCTCGTTGGATGAGTCGATCGGCCTGACCGGACTATTCGTGCCAAACGGTCCGGTCGTCCAGGTGCGCGACACCAGAACCGTGCGTGTGCGCCGCGACAATGACGATGGCTTTGCGTTCGATCTCCCCTTGGTCGTCTTGGTGAATGCGTCCAGCGCGTCAGCGTCCGAGATTTTCGCTGCCGCGATTCAGGATTACGAACGCGGGGTGATCGTGGGTGACAGAGTGACCCACGGTAAGGGAACCGTGCAGTCCGTCTTTCAGTTGAATCGCCATCGCCTGCTTGAAAAGGCCAGGGTCGGGGCGCTGAAGTACACAATGGCTAAGTTCTATCGCGTGACGGGGAACTCGACGCAGCGTCATGGCGTGACTCCGGACGTGATTTATCCATCATTCTTCGATCACCTGGAACTAGGGGAGGGGCATCTGGATAACGCAATGCCCTGGGACGAAATCCGGCCACAGGAATTTCGCAAGTCTATGCACTCTGTCCGGGAGTTTCTCGGCGCACTGAAGGCACGCGCCACCGAGCGGCTCGAGAAGGACGGCGAGTTCGTAGATTTGAGAAAGGACATCGACCGCTACGGTGAACGCCAAGGCCAGAAGATGATCTCACTCAATCGCGACAAGCGCGTCGCCTTGCGCGAAGAAGATGAGTATTTTACGGAACGCACCAAGGATGTGTTGGGCTTTCGGGATGAGAGCGAAGAAGACGAGCCGGAGAACAAAGTGATTGACATTTATCTACACCATGCGCTCGGTGTGTTGAACGACTTGGTGACGCTGGAGCAAGGCCGCAAACAGGCCGCGCAGCGCACTGGAGCGCGTTTTGCGCCCTAGATCTGTCCAGTTCGTTGTGGTCCTGCGCGGCGGCCAGTCTGCCGAGCACGATGTCAGCCTGCGATCTTCGCAATTCGTCGAAGCTGGCCTCATGGCCGCGGGCTACGAAGTGGCGGCCATTGACATCGATCGGGCAGGGCGCTGGCGTGCTGGCGGCTCAGACCGCTCTACCGCGAATGTTTCCCAAGCTGCACTGGCAAGTTTAGACAAGGCCGATGTAGTCTTCCCCGTATTGCATGGCCCGATGGGCGAGGATGGGACCGTCCAGGGATTTCTTGAGGTGCTGGGCAAACCCTACGTAGGGTGCACAGTTCCGGGGAGTGCCATCGCCATGGACAAGGGCGTCTCAAAGGCGCTGGCCCGGGCGGCTGGAATACCGGTGCTGCCTGCATTTGTCGCTGTCGCTGCAGATGCTGAGACGGCCGCCGCGCGTGCACAGGCTGTGAGCTTGACCTTGCCGATTTTTGTGAAGCCCTGCAACATGGGTTCAAGTGTCGGCGTCTCGCGTGTCGACAGCTGGGACGCATTGGCTGCCGCGATTTTGGAAGCCACCAAGCACGATCCCCGCGTCTTGATCGAACAGGGGCTCGATGCGCCGCGCGAGATCGAGATTAGTGTCCTTGGCAATGACGTCCCAGACGCCTCCGTGCCCGGAGAAATTGTGCCCGGCGAGTCATTCTACACCTTCGAAGCAAAATATGGGGACAGCGACTCCCAGCTGATGATTCCTGCCGAGCTACCAATGGACCAGTCCGAGTCATTGCGGGCGCTGGCCGTGCGCGCGTTTTCCTGCCTGCTTTGCCGCGGGCTCGCTCGTGTGGACTTTCTGCTGACAAAAGACGGCGAGGCCTTTCTCAACGAGGTGAACACGCTCCCTGGCTTTACCGAGATCAGCATGTATCCGAAGCTCTGGGCCGCAAGCGGGCTTGATGCCGCCGAGCTCTTTCGGAAATTGATCGAGTTGGCTGTGCAGCATCACCATTCTACCCGTACTGTAAGGGACACCTCTAGCTGCGCCCAGAAACTGGACCCCTGACATTATGAATGCCCGTATCATCCTGCTCTTGCTGGCAGTCTGCCTGCCTGGAGACCTGAGTGCTGGGCTCCTGTCGTTCGGCTCACCGCCGCGTCGCGTGATCAAGGATGCGCTGCGGAGTGACCTCGATAAGAGCGAACTGGGGTTAGTGAATTACTCTCTGTCCTTGAAGGGCTTGCGTCGCGAATCGCAGGATTCAGATGGGCGCCGGGTGCACATCATTACCTACCGGGCCATTTCGATCGTAGAACGCGGAAACAGTTGGATTGCCGAAGGAAAGCGTCAGTCCCACAGCGGCAGGCTGCTGATTTTTCGTAAAGACAGAAAGTGGTATCGAATTCGTGAAGATTCTTAGAACAGCAGCTCAAAATCCGTGGCTTGGCCAGAGGTGCGCCCATGCCTGTTCATAAGCTACGAAAGGGAAAATCAAAGGCAACGTCGCCCGCTGACGGTGCAGACGGGCACACGATTAGCTCTTCGCGTACACAGCCCCCCCGGGCAAAGGCTTCACCGTTAGCCCGCATTGCGCCAGTGGCAATCGTGCTCTTCGTGATCATTGCTGGTTTTCTAATCATGAAGAGCCGGTTCACGCCTGGGAGCGTAGAGGAATTTGACCGGCTGTATGGCAAGCGGGGAGCCGCGCCGGGAGAAATGCAGGAATTCGCCTACCTCAGGCAGTTCTTAGACGGGCTCGACGGCCACAAAGCGCAACGCGCTGTGCTGGATAAGATCGCTACGCTTGCCCATGGATTCGCAGAAACCTACCCTCACAGTCCCTATGTGAACTCACCCGGAAATGTAAACTGGGCAGTCTCATTTTCTCTGCCGGAGTTTATGATCTCAGATCATCGGATCTACGGCGCTAAACGAGCAGGATGCCTCCTGACGCTTTTAGACGAGAGCGAGGAGTTCTGCGCGAGACTGACGCGTAAAGATTTTGCGCAAGCAGATGCCGAGCTTCGGAGAAATCTACTTGCCCGCTTAGAAGAAGAGAAAGCTCAGGAAAAAGTTCGCCAGGCAGAGTATGCAAAGGCTGAATTGATAGAGGCGAAAGGGGACCACTGCCGGAAGGAGATTGTGCGACTGCGGGTTGAGGTGAATCAGTGGCTGCGAAATGGCGAGATTTCCCAGGTGCGGCGGGCCGTTGCACCATTGCGTTCGCATAGTGAAGTGGAGTTGCTCGAGTGTCGGGACTGGGGGACTCGCGTCGCCGAGATGGCTAGGATTGCGGAGTCCGCAACGACCGTACTTGATTGTGGGCAGGCACTCTTGAACGAGAGCTTTTCGGTGCCGGGCAAGTTGTCCAAACCGGTCTCGATTGTGACAATCTCCGGCGGTACGGTCTTTGGTACTTACAAGGTTTGGGACAAGGAGAGGCTGGTCAACGTACGCAAACGCGTCGAAATACCGGTCAAGACGCTATCTGACTCGGTGTTTGTCACCCTGTACAGGCTTGCCGCAGCGAAAAGTAAATTGGCTAGAGCTGAGTTGATGCTGGCACACGCAGCCATGGCAGAAGGCAGAAATAAGCTGGCGCAAAAGATCGGCGGTGATCTGTCAGAAGAGTCGGCCGTTTTCCTAGTCTCAGAGCTTGAACTGCTCGGCGCCGAATAACCCGGAAGTGCCTGGGTGCTGGGCCGTACATTCTATGCGTACGCAGCCGTTGGAATTCACAGCTTTACGGTCTGTCGTATCAATGCGATTGGGCGAGCTGAAAGCCCAGATCCCCCCTAGACTGGGGCGTTTCCCAAGGAGCTTTTGGGCTTTCCGTCCGATTAAATCAACCGATCGTTTGGTCGTGCCCTATGCAGGATAGAAGACGCTGTGAAATCAGACTTGGTAAAGCCTTTATATTGGATGGGTTTCCCTTCGGGGCGGCCTGCGGCGGTCGAACACTCATGGCCGCATCGGCTGGGATTTGTTGCAGGGGAGATATCCCACATCGTACAGGAGCGCAACGCAACCTTATTGGCCCTCGCATTTTCCGACGGACTTGAGATTCACCACCCTAGATTAGTCCTTCCAGAAGGAAAGCGGGCTCGGGCCTCTGAGAGGCTTGTTGGCCGCTTCGTACGGTTTCTTTTCCTCGATCGCTGCTATCTGAGTCTTGGCAGTACCGCAGTACGCGGAGCTCGGAAACTTGCGTAGCAGGTCATGATACAGGTTGCTTGCGCCCCGGCCATTCTTGTTCGCATAGTGGAACTCAGCCGCAAAGAATAGAGCTGCTGGCGCAAATGGGCTGTTCGGATATTTGGAGTAGATCGATTTAGTGCCGGTCCGGTTCCCGGCTTCCACTGCTTTCTTCAGCTTAGCCTCGATGGCGCTATACTGCGCGATATACTCTCCCAGCAATTTCTCATGCTCCTCCTGCAAGGCGGAGAGTTGCTCGCGCTTCCGGCCAATGCTGCGCTCCGCTTTTCCCCGAGTGGACTCAATTTTCGCCCGCTGGTCCGCAGCCTTCTTACGCTCGAGTTCCCGTTCCTCAAGTGCTGTACTTTCCTTCGCAATGGTTTGCTTGGACGACGCCAGTGACTTCCGTGTGCGGTTACGGCTCTTACGGATGGTGTTTACTTCCTCTAGGGCTGCGGTCAGCTCCGCTTGCAGCGTCTGATGCGTCTTTTCAAAATCCTCGGCGCGCATCTGGCGTTCCTGCTGGCCCGTTTGCCGGGCCTGCTTGATATCCTTGGATCCGGACTGCAGGAGGAATATGGCTACGCCAGCGCTGATCACAAAAAGAACCCAGCCCAAGGCACCGGCGACTGATGATTTCGGACGACGTGCTGGTATCGGACGGCGAGTTGCGCCTGAGCGAGTGGATCGTTTAAGAGTTGCCATGATTACCTCGGCCTTAAGGCTGGCAGGGCAGCCTTGAGTTCTTTAAGTTCAGCTTCCGTCTTGGCGAGTGCCTTCTTGATCTCGGTGATGTCAGTCACGTGTGTGATGACCGTGTTGCGGGTATCAACTCGCGCCTCTGCGAGCTTTTCTATTTCGGAAGAAACCGATTCGACTGCCTGTATCAATGAAGTTTTGCTGGTAGCGGCCTCTGTGACATCGCTCTTATCTGCGGCCAGCAGGGCCTGCTCTTCAGCGAGTTGTTCGTTGGCGTCGGCGATTCTTGCCTTTAGGTCAACAAGTTGCTTCGCATACTTTGCTGATGCGGCATCGGACTTTGAGCGCTCTTCAAGTCGCACTTGGTCTAGGCTCCTACCGTCGGTAAGCCCCACGCTTGCTGCAGCGATTAGGGCGACAACGCCCAATATCCATCCGAGAACACCCATAATAACTTCTCCAGATTAAGTGAATAACCAGTACAGTAGCGCGGCAAGCAGCTGACAACAATCCTGGTGGGCCAATTGATTGTCTATCGCGTTCTCGTATGGTACGCGCTTCCGCGACTGCGGGATCCGCGGAGAGGTGGCTGAGCGGTTGAAGGCGGCGGTCTCGAAAACCGTTGTACTGTTATGCAGTACCGAGGGTTCGAATCCCTCCCTCTCCGCCATTGAGCCCGCGAAATGCGGAGAGGGCGTGAATCGAACCCGAGACGAGGGTCGAGCGCCGAGCTTGCGAGGCACAGCGCCGCAGGCGAACGAGCGGGCACTCACGCCGATGAACCAGCCGCGAGCTGATTGCGAATCGGGAATTTTGCTGCGTCCGCCGTAGGATGTTGGCGAGGATCGTCTGCTTTGGAGATCCCCACAACCGCCAAAGGAACGATTGCATGAACCGACGAGGCCCATTCACTGTTCTGCTCTTGGTGTTGCCTGACATTGTGCTGTGTATCGTGGCTACAACTGAAGAAAATAGCAAGCGCAACCTACGCATCATTCACACGGACCAGCAGAACTTTCGGACGCTGGGCTGCTAGCGTGAGTTGATGCGCGAGGACTAGGCGTTTATCTGGGGTAGAGGCGTCAAGGTTGAGACGCCCAACCTTGACCATCCCAGCTTTCTGTATAAGGGCTGCTCGCGAGGATTTTTTTACAGGAAGGTCAGAAGGAACGGAAGGTCTGTAGAATGACTTTAGGGCTTCCTATCTTGACTGGGAGCTCAAAGCTTGATTCACCAGGATTGCCACAGTCTCGAGGCGCCTTGCGCTGATCAAATTCGGATCCCACCAGAATCGTTTCTTCCTGCAATCGAAAGTATACGCCGAATGAGAAATGCGATACGAGACAGCGCCGGGTTCTGGCCCCAACCAATGGCCATGCAGTCGGGAACGTCTTGATGCGCTCTAAACTGTGCCTGACCTCAGATGAAAAGCGGTCTCCGAGACCGATCTCGCAAGAATCTTAGTGAGCTATGCCTTGAGCGCATTCCTCGAGCGCTACTTCCGAATACCTCACGTTCGCGGCTGCAAGCCAAGCCGCGCGTATGCTTGTTCTCTGAGATCGACTTGATAGTGCCCGCATCGTAAGCATCTATTCGACTTTCTGCTTTGGCGACGCGTGCCGCCTCGCTCTCTTTGTCTTGCAGAGGTTTCAAAGCTATCGATACAGGCCGTTTAGCAGCGGCGTACGTCCCTCCTCAGGCAGGTCCAATACGTACTCGAGTAATATTGGTGTTTGATGGTGCATCTTCATCTGCTGTTTAGGCGTATGTAAAATCAGCACGCGGCGCAGTTCAGCCGGAGAGCGTCGGGCGATAGGCGGCGATAGTGTCGGCGAGAATGGCGGGTATGTCCCGAAGGGGGACGCCCAGGCTGAGAGTACGGGTGTGATCGAATTTGGTTGCGGGGACCGCTGGCTCGGATAGTCGCTCGGGCATCGGGGCGTCTGGGAGCTGGCGGGCCAGCTCGGCGTAGATGTCCTGCCAGTGCCAGCTTTCGCGAACGCCAAAGTAGCGGCCGGAGGCTTCTGGATTTTCATAAGCCGCAACCATGAGCGCAGCGAGGTCGCGGACGTCGATCATGGACATCGAGTCGTTCGGCATGCGCTCGTGCCAGCGCTCGCCCCGTAGCAGTTTCATGAGACCGGGCTGGAGGTGGCTGGGCAGCAGCGGCGGGCCAGCGATCATGCTTGGCAGAAAGGTACAAAGCCGCATCCCATGCTCCTCGGTAAAGGCCATGGCTGCTTCTTCCATCACGGTTTTGGCTGCGGAGGTGTACTT
>DMTJ01000281.1 GCA_003477185.1 Lentisphaeria bacterium | reverse complement strand
CGATTCTTGGCTCATCAGTCAATCTCCGTTCAGTCATGGTCCGCTGCGGCGCGGGCCGCCTCTTTAATCTGCTGCGCGGCTGCTTCGTCGAGACACTCGGCGATATCAGCCTCATCGGCGCTTGTCACTCCATCCACGGTCAAAATCCCGTTGTGTACAAGAATGTCGGCCTGCTCCAGCGGTATGGATAGGGATCTGGCGAGCGAATCGGCGTAATGCTGCAAACGCTCTTCAACCCGACGTTCCGTAATCTCTTCTGTCTTTTGGATCTGCACATTCCATTCTGTCAGCCGTGTAGTCAGGCGGATATTCTGGCCCTTGCGACCGATTGCCAGCGAGAGCTGGTCCTCGTTCACGGTCACTTTCAGGGTGCGCTCTTCTTCGTCCACTTGCACGTCACGCAGCTCGGCTGGCTTCATGGCGTTGGCGACAAAGACAGCGATGTCCGGATCCCAGCGGACAATGTCCACCTTTTCACCGTTGAGCTCCCGAACGATATTCTTGACGCGGGTCCCACGAACGCCCACACAGGCTCCAACAGGATCCACTTTGGGATCATGGCTATGGACGGCGATCTTGGCGCGATAGCCCGGAACACGGGCGACAGACTTGATCTCTACGATATTGTCGCCAATCTCGGCAACTTCCCGCTCGAACAGACGCTGCACCAGCATGGGAGACGAGCGGGACACGGACAGGATAGGACCTGGGCGCTCAGTATTCACCTCGGTGAGCACGCAGCAGACGTGATCGCCGATCTGGTAGTCTTCGCGAGGCACACGGTCGTTATGACGCAGAATTCCTTCAGTACGATCGAGATTCACGACCACGTCACCACGTTCATAGCGGCTCACTGTGCCGAAGATAATGTCCCCGATCTTATCCTCATAGTCACCAACTACCTTGGATTTCTCGGCCTGTCGCAAGCGCTGCTTAATACCTTGCATGGCGTTCTGCGCAGCGATACGTCCGAAATTAGCAGGAGTAACCTCCCAGTCCACCTCGTCGCCAATACTGGCGTGCGGATAGGTCTCGGCAACTTTCTCAAGTTCAATCTCTGTCTCAGGCTGACGAACACGCTCTACAACCGTCAAGGTCGCCATGACACGGATTTCACCACTGATCAGATCCAAATTTACACGCAGCTCATTGACCGGCCCAATCACTCGACGCGCGCCCTGCACAACAGATTCTTCGACGACGCGCTTTAGCTCCTGGCGATCAATGCCACGATTCTTCTCGAGACTTTCAAGGGCTGCAAGAAGATTTTCATTCCCGCTCATTGCACTTCTACTCCTGCTTCTACTACGCCCAACGGCTGATATCTTCCTTCTCCAATCTCCAAAAAAAAACGCGGGGACAAGCCCGCATTCCCGAAAACGAAGAAGAACTGCTAAAAACCGCTGAATATAGCAGAGGGCTGCTGCTTTACAACGTTGTGCGCGCGTTTTCCCAGCAGAACAGAGTACTGCAGCGGCGACTGCCAGATGGCGGCCGAAGCCTGCAGAATCAAACGCAGTCAGTCGCTAGCAGCCGGGACATCGATGACAAGGTCCGTATGAACTCGTACCGGCCGGCCTCGCTCCTTCAATTCAGCCCTGAGAGCGGCAACTTCCTCTCCGGTAAGCATACGCGGGGCTTCGATCCAGAGCTCAATCCCGGCGTCGCTGCCATGGCTGCGCAGAAAGCGCCCACCAACGGCCGTGAGCCGTTCCTGCAGGAGAGCCCGCTGCTCCCGGCTAAGCTGGTACCGGTTAGCTCTAAACTCCCCGAAGACCACGGACGAGAGCGGCACCATCAGGACCCCGCCCACCAGACACAATCCAAGCATGAGACGCCTCACCCATAGGCGGCGCGTGCCGGATTTTCGATTGCCCCGCACACCTCTTGCGTAAAAAACAGCCGAGGCAGCGAGGACGATGGCAACCACGTTGGTGGTAAACAGCAGCGCCGCGCCGCGGGCGTTCGCGATTTCGCCATAGGCCAGAGAGATCCCACTTGTCGCCAGCGGTGGCACCAGTGCAGCGGCAATCGCGACACCTGGCAACGCAGCCGAGAGATTGGGTCTGGACAGAGCAAAGGCCGCCGCTAGGCCAGAAATCCCAGCGACCATCAGGTCATAGATATTGGGACTGCCACGTCCGAGCATCTCCCCGGTGAGACGAGCCGTGGGTGTCAGCAGCGCGCAGATGACACCAATTCCGAGCGCCAGCATAAAGCCGTAGGCGACGGAGCGTGCCGCAGTGCGGACTAGCTGCCCGTTGCCCTGCACCAGTCCAAAACCGGCTGCCAGCAGCGGAGTCATAAGCGGAGCCACGAGCATGGCACCGATAACCACGGCTGTCGAATCCAGAATCAGTCCGAACGCCGCAATCGCCGTCGACAGACACATCAGCGTCATGAAATCAAAGCTCCAGCGGGCACCGTCTTCCAGCTTCTCGACCAACTCAATCCGCTCGTCTCGCTCCAGTTGCGGAATCCGCAAATCCAGCCAGTCCTCCACGGCATCGCGAATTCGCGTGCCGAGGGGTTTGCCCCGGCGCATCGCCCCAACCGCCATGGCATGTGGCCCAGCCATCAGCCGGTGCGGCAACGTGCTGAACAGCATGCGCCGGACGTAGCCACGATCAGAGGCCCCCACCAACAGCAGGTCACAGCCAGCATGAGCCGCGGCATTGATGCCTTGCTGAATGTCGTCAGCCACCACCACTTGGGGCTGCACCCAGGCGGACTTGGCCAGTCCGATCTGCGCAAGAATGCCGGTGAGCCGATGCTCCCCGACCGCCTCAGCCAGGGGTCCGAATTCGTTTTCCACAAACAGCGGTGTCAGCTCACCATCGTACCGCAGTGCCACGTCATGCCCCCAGCGCAAGGCAGTGGCCGCATGCACACCGCCAGCGGTGGGAATGAGGACCCGCTTGCAGCCGTGGTCTCCCCCCGCACCGGGGCGGAGCAGGAGCGTATCACAGGGCGCATGCAGAAATAAGTCGTTTGCGAGAATGCGTGGGCTCTTGCCTTCCGTCTTACCGACGATCAACAACTGCGCCTTCTGCTCGCGCACCAAGTCGATGACTTCCTTTGCTTGCGGCCGCGCGGTAAGAATTGCTGTAGTCGCCACGAGTTCAGGGAGAATGGCCGCCTCGGTGTCGTCTCGCGGGCAAGGCTTCGGGTGCTCGGCGGCAAGTTTCTCAAGCGTTTTGCGGACTGCGCAAGCCAGCGGACTGTCCTTATCGTCTACGGCACGCTTCGGGTATGCAATGCACAGGGCGATGCTTCTCGCAAAGGCAAAGTGGTAGCCCCACCGCACCAAGGCAGTCGCTTCCTCTAAATCCAAAACCACAACACAGACTGACATAAACCTCCCTGAGCGCGCGCAGATGCGGCATCCCCATCTGGCGTCCTAGGAATATGTCACTGATCCCGTCCAAGCGAAACTGCGATTAATGTAATGGAACCGGTGGTCCCCGTGTAGTTCTAACCACAAACATCCTAATTGGGAGGGGCAGAGTCATGCGGAACGGATTTATCGTAGCGCTACTACTCGCGACAATCGCCGGTGTGGCCAACGAAGCAAAGGAGCAAGCAGTGAGCAAGCGGGCGATCACGGTACAGCTGAAGGCCCCCAGTCCATTATGGTCCGTAGCGATCAGCCACGTCTATGAAACGGACGCGGCATTGGTCGTCCTCGCCAACCTGACGAAGAAAGACGGGATGGGCGCGATGATGATTACGACGATTAAAGATGCGGTTAAACTCGAAGTGTCCGAACGGCCGGTCAAACGTTATCTGACCGGCAAGACCTGGAACTGGGGGAATGAAGCGGATGGCCTGACCTACATAAAGTCGGCAGACGAACTCAAGCCGCTGATCGCTGGCGCAACCCAGCATTTCCCAACAGACTGACGGGCTGTTAGTAGCGAATCCTGAAGTCCGTTTCGTCTTCACGCGCGGATGCCTAGCTACTCTGGATCTTCTGAACCCGGCCGATTGGTGGTTCGTGCATCGCGCTTAGCGCAGTCTCGATCCCCTCGGGCTTGCCTTGAATTTCAGCCTCAACGGTCCCATCGCGCAAGTTTCGCACCAAGCCAGTGATCGGCAGTGAGCGAGCAACCTCAGAGGTGTGATAGCGAAAACAGACGCCTTGCACACGGCCAATGAAGACGACGCGAATGCGCGTTTTCACGCCAGTCCGGTTCGGCGTCTCAGGATCCAGTCTGGCAGCACCGCGATTACCACCACCAGCAGCCACCACCAGGCGTCGGCGAACGGGTGGGTGATGGTCCGCATCTCCACCTTCTCATTGACTGGCAGCGAATCGATCGCGTCGGCATCACGATAGTGTTGGTAGATTCCGCCGGTGACGCGGGCAAGCCCTTGCAACTGTTGCTCTGCCAGCGGCATCGGCTGCGACTCCAGCCCGACCTCGACTGCCAGGTAGTCAGTAGACTCCTCAAGCGCCTGGCCATCATCGCCTTTATAGACCACCTGCAGGCGACACTCGCCGGTACGCTCGGGCACGAAGCGCCCTTCGTAACGACCATCCACACGGGCGCTGGCGAACAAGCGCAGCGGCTCGACTTCGCCGTTTTGACGGCGGAGTTCGCAGCGAATATCCGCCCGCGCATCGGGCTCGAACGAGGGCGTTAGCACGTCTACAATGACGTCTACAGGCTGCCCCACTAATAGTTTTCCTGGAGCGGGACGTACCGTCAGGCGATCCTGCGAGGCAGACGATGCCCAGGCGATCAGTTTGCCCCACAGCATGGCGTAGTATTGCCGCCCGCGGTCCTCATTCATCACCCACTGCCAGGTGTCCGTCAGGTTCATCAGCGCGACCTTTCCAGCGCCGTAGTTGTGCACAGCCAGCGCGGCCCACGGAGGCACGTCCACATCTGCCAACACGGAGGCACCGGGCTTCAAGTCGCCAGACTCGAGCCGCGCCATGCGGGCAAAATCGGGCAGCGCCAGCCCGCTGGTGATCTGCCGCAGTTCGCGCGCCTTCAGGTCGGCAAAGGCATGAGATTGGTGTACGCTGATGGGCGTAGCGGCCACTTGGGTGACGGCAGCAGGAGCCTTCACTGCGGGCAATAGACGCTGAATTCTCTCGGGGCATTCTGCGGTGTGCCCGGTAAAAAGCACGCCACCACCGCGGCGTTCGACGAAAATTGCGAGACGCTCAATCTCCTCTTCCGACAGCAGATACAAGCTGCCCAAATCGACAATCAGACATTCGTAAGCTGCCAGCTCGTCCATGCTCGGAAATCCGGACGCCGACCGGCCCTCGCGCTCCACACCGTCGACATGGAAGGTCTTGGTCCCGGTTCGGATCACACAGGAGAGAATGATCTTCTCCCGTTCCTTGGCAAGGCCGCGCAGGAACTTGTAGTCCCAGCCGACGTTTGCTGCGTAGTAGAAGGTATTGAACTCATCTGGACTGCGAATCTCGATGCCAGCGAAATCGACGTTGTTCAAGGCATTCTCGTTTGCCTGCAGGCGGGGCACGCGCACCTGGTAGGTAGTGAAGCCAGCGACAAACGGGGTAGCCTCGAAGGTCACATCTGCCGCCTTCTCGCCGGGCCCAAAGCGAACGGTCTTGGACGCGAGTTCGCGGAGGCCATCGGTGAGAGAGACCTCCGTGCTCATCGCGCCAGAGGTGGTGCGGCGCACGGTCGCTGTCAGCGAGACTGGCTTGCCCTTAATCCCGGTGTCGGGCGTATGGCTCCAAGCGACGCCGATATCATCCTCCAAGTCTCGCTCACCAATCCCGATGACATGCACAGGAATGCCTGCCTGGCGATACAACGAGCCGGCGGCAGAAAGCGGCCGCTCCACGTTATCCTGGCCATCGCTTAGCAACAGCACTGCCCCGATCTGCGCATTGCTTGCCGACTGCGCAAGCGCGTAGGCTAGCGCCGCATCGATATCTGTGTCTCCCGGAAGGACGGCAAGGTCCGCCTGTGGCGAAAACCGGCGGCGCTCTGCCCCAGAGAAGGCATAGAACGTGGGCTTGGCTTCGCCGAACACGCGCTGGTAGAAGGAAGAGTCGGGCGAGAGAAAATCTTCCTTCATCACCTCGATGCGCTGCCTTTCGCGGCAGTCTCCGATA
This sequence comes from Lentisphaeria bacterium, assembly GCA_003477185.1. Lineage (GTDB taxonomy): Bacteria > Verrucomicrobiota > Lentisphaeria > JABSQK01 > UBA12247 > UBA12247. Next base: position 69 of record DMTJ01000281.1, on the reverse strand, counting down.
GCCATACTCCCGGTCACGTCGGCCAGCACGACATGCTGAAAACGCCGCTGCTCTGGCTCCTGCTCCACC
>DMTJ01000571.1 GCA_003477185.1 Lentisphaeria bacterium | reverse complement strand
TCGACTCTGCTCGAGGACGTGCGGTTTGACTGCGTGCTATTTTGGCTATGGAGACGCCCTTCAGTGCTCTGACTGTTCCGAGAAGTCGCCCTCGCCTTCCATAAAGTCCTCGGAAGGGCGCAGTTTTTTGCCGAATGCTGTTTGATACGCGAGCAGCGTATCGCGGGCTCGGCTGTCCTGAAGTTGCTTGCGTCCCCGACGATTCTCCTTGCCATGTACAATCTTGGCCAGAATCATCAGCGCGTCACGCGTTTTGGCGATCAAGTGCTTCGGTACATTATACGGCTGCATCTGCTTTCGCAGCCAGCGGCTAAGCTCCTTGTCAATGCCCATGAAGCTACGCCAACAAGTTCCCTCTTCGCAGTCCATGTACTCGCAGAACAGCGGCAGAAACAGGCACGAGAGGGCCGTTGCGCGCGATGGATAAATCTCGCCAGCAGCCAGCAGGCTATCGCGAGCGGCGAGCATCTTTACGCATTCATCTCCGACTGGATGATCCCAGGCCTCGTCCAGCACGGGCAGAAAAAATTTGAGCAGCCTGAGTTCGCGCATGCAGGTCAAGGTTGAGGCGCAGTGGGGTTTCTGCGCAATCTTAAAGAACTCCTCGATCAGTCTGGCGCTGGATGAATCCGCAAGGCGATGGGCCTCATCTATAATCGCGGTCCGGAGCTTGGGTTCTAGCTTGAAATCATACTGCGCGACAAGCTTGCAGGCCCGCAGCATCCTTACCGGATCTTCCAGCATCCGCGTACGCGGGTCACCGATGGTTCGGACCACGCAGTTCTCAATATCGGCGACGCCGCCGACAAAATCGAGGACTTCATGATCCGCCCGCAACGGATCGTAGAAGATCGCGTTGACCGTAAAGTCACGGCGAGAGGCATCCTGCTCAACCGTGCCGAATTCATTGTCCCGCCAGACCATCAGGCCGCTGTCTTCATTTCTGCCCTTGCGCTCTTCCTCGGTGGGTTCCCGCCGAAATGTGCTCACTTCGAACAGCTCCGGCCCCATCCGCACATGGACGAGCCGGAAGCGGCGGCCGATGATCATGGCCTTGCGGCCAAAGACTTCCTTCACCTGTTCGGGCGTGGCATTCGTAGATAAGTCATAATCTTTGGGGTCGATGTCCAGGAGCAAGTCCCGGACGGCACCGCCGACGACGTAGGCGTCGTAGCCAGCGTCGTGAAGTCTGCGGATTATCTTAAGGGTGTTCGAAGAGATACCGTGTTTGATCGGCATATTAGTAACAGATGTCCTCAATGGCGACGCCGCGCCGGCGACAGGCTGCCACGACCGTGTTGCGCATCAACATGGCAATGGTCATAGGGCCGACTCCGCCAGGCACCGGGGTGAGCCAGCCAGCCTTTTCAGTCACACTCGCCTCATCGATGTCTCCGACCAGGCGATAGCCCTTCTTAGTCTCGGGCGCGTCAATTTTGTTGATTCCCACGTCGATCAGCACCGCTCCCGGCTTGATCATGTCACCGGTTACCATGCCTGGGCAACCGACCGCGGCGATCACAATGTCCGCTGAACGGGTAAAGGCAGCTAAGTCCGGCGTGCGCGAGTGGCATAACGATACAGTCGCATTTCCCTGCGGGTGCTTCCGAGCCAGCAATTGCGCCAGCGGCTTCCCCACCAGATTTGAGCGACCGATGACTACCGCATGCTTACCGCTGGTCTCGATCTCGTAGTGAGCCAGCAGTTCAATCACACCTGCGGGAGTACAGGGCAGTAACCCGTCGGTATCCCCAATCGCGAGCTTGCCCGCGTTGTACGGATGGAAGCAATCTACGTCCTTCGCCGGATCCATCGCTTCGATGATCGCGCGCTCGTCGATGTGCGCGGGCGGAGGCGATTGTACGAGGATCCCGTCCACGGCATCGTCCTCGCAGAGCGCCCGCACGCGATCCAACAGCTCCTGCTGTGTGGTCTCGTGTGGCATGGCGAACTTCTGAGAACCAATTCCAAGCGCGTTCGACCGCCTCACCTTACTGTTCACATACACGTGTGAGGCTGGGTCGTCGCCGACCACGACCACCGCGAGGCAGGGAGAGATGTCGCGGTCCCGCAGGCGCTGGACCGCGGAGGTGGTGCGTTCAAAAGAAAGGCGGCTTACAGTCTTGCCGTCAATTATGTTCATAAAGATTCCTTGCTGGCAGCTACGGTGTTGTCATTTCACCGACGGGGCGTATCGTCCCAAACTCCGCATGTTTGCATTGGGAATTGGGAAAGATATAGTCTAATCGCTCTGTGGTTCAATGAAAGGCCAAACTCTTCGTATGCTTTCGTTCCAGCGTGTAGTATCGCACGTTCTCATCCTCATCTTCGCGCTGGTCGTACCGACCAGCACCGCGCAGGATCCGCTTTTCGTGGATGGTGCCGCGGAGGACATCGCTGAATCGAGACGCGAATTGCGCACCCTGATTCGCAACGTCTATCGCGAGAAATCGCTCGACGCCCAATACCAGCTCTACGCCAGTGCCGCAGATTCGCTCGACGAATTGGGTCCGTTGCTATCTGCCGATGACGCTGCTGCGATTCGTCGCCACCTCTACGCCGCCTTCCAGCGCCTGCAGCTCCCGAATGAGGTTCGCAACAGCCACGGCATGCGCTTTCGTCGCGTGGTTCAAGGTGCCGATGTCCAATACCTCAGCGAAGCACTGACCGAGGGCATGTATGTGGCCTACCTCAACGACCGCGCTATCCCCCCCGAGAAGCTGAACAAGCTCCTCCCACAGCCCACCCATGACATTAGCTTTGAAGGTGTATTCAGCTCCCCCACCCCACGGCTTTCGCTGCGCGGGTTGACCTATTATGGAGTCGTTGGGTACCATGGGTGGATGGATAAGACATCCGCCTATCACTTGCCCAGCGCGGACCTGCTCCAACGCTTGGAGAAAGTGACATGCTGGGCAAGCGACAAGTACGAGATCAAGGACCACCGTCGCTCGGATGCCGTAAACATGTTCGGCGGCAAGTTTCGTACGATCGTCACCACGGGTGACGTGGCCGGTGAGCTGCCCGAGGCCACTCATCCAAAGCTGACCACTCATTACGTGACGTCAGTCGCACACGCCAAGAAGCTCTATCTCCAAGAACTCGCCGAGGTGACAGAATGATGCCCCGGTTCACCGTACTCTCACTTCTGCTCTGTACGGCCATGTTCGCCGCCGAAACCTCCGACGTGTACCGCGGTCGGATGGTGCGCACTGAAGAAATCAGCCGTCAGAGTAATCCATTCCTGCGCGGCCAATTCCTCGGCTATCTGGACGGGAAGCTTGCCTTCCAAATCGTAATGTTTGATCGCGCAGAGATCTTTCGCCGCGCAATCTACGAGAAGCTCATCGTCACTCGTGATCCCAGCAACCCAGACGACCCGGGATTCCGCTCCGTCGTTCCTGGGCAGTTCATCCAGGGAGAGCCAGAGCGCACGGAAGAAGTGAACGAGTTGGCTCCCGCCGCGAACAGGGCGTTTCGATACCACGCTGGCGAGGGGCCCGAAACAACTGCCCGGACCAATGACACCGGCGTTCTTCTTGATGCCGACGAAGCCGTGTTACTGCAGCTTGAAGATTTGCGCCAGGCGAGTGTGCAGATCGTCTTCAGTAATCAGTCCGACGGTGCCTGCCACGTGGAGTTAACGCGCGCCGAGTTCAACAACAAGATGGGCATCTCCTACGAATACCAGAAGAAGTCCTATCCAAAGAACCTCAAAGCCGCGGCTGAATGGGACAAGCAGATCTACAAGCCCGGTGAAATCGCCACCCTCACCCTCAAGCTCAGCAACCGCGGAGAGAATGGTGATGTTGTCAGACTACTGGGCCGCTCACTAAGCCGTTGGAACTGGCTGGATGGAAAAATGTTCTACCTTGGCGATCTTGCACCGCAGGAGCGGGCCACATTTTCGCGACGCTTCATAATCCCGGACGATGCCCCGGCGGGCATTCACTATCTGCGCATCGGTTTCAACGACATCAGCGGCACTAAGCCACAGTTGCCGTTGACCCTGCAGATCGCCTACACCGGGAATAAGCAATCGCATTAACCCGGGCGTGCAGACAGCACGCTCAGGATCTAGCCTCATTCATGGGGCATTCACCACTTTTTTATTCGTAATTAGTATATACAAGGTTGATTCACTATGGCCGTGACCGGACTGCTTGGCGTGCAATGGGGAGATGAGGGAAAAGGCAAGATTATCGACTATCTGAGCCAGGGAGCCGACATCGTCGCCCGTTTCCAGGGAGGCAATAACGCAGGACATACTGTCGAGTTTGATAGCAAGAAGTTTGTCCTCCATCTGATTCCATCCGGAATCCTGCGAGACGACAGCATCTGTGTTATCGGCAATGGCGTAGT
>DMTJ01000165.1 GCA_003477185.1 Lentisphaeria bacterium | reverse complement strand
CCTCTGAAGCGGGGGACCGTGCCCACCATCCCGCTGGGCGCGCTCATCCCCAAGGGCAGTCGCAACATCCTGGTTGCGGGCCGCAGCCTTTCCAGTGATCGTCTGGCCAACTCAGGGCTACGCGTCCAGGCCCCCTGCATGGCCATGGGCCAGGCCGCCGCCGCAACCGCTGCCCTCGCTGTTCAGCAAGGACTCAGCCCGCTCGAAGTTCCCCTCACCGACATCCGCGCACTCCTCCGCGAGCATGGCGCCATCGTGCCGGGTGAGTGAACGGGTCCGTGAGAGGTGAAGCGTCCTGCCGTCACTCTTCTTGCTGCACTGACCTTTACCGTGCTGGCGGTCACGGGGGTGGTGGCGTTTGTGCGCCCGTTCTCGATCAAGGTCGTGGGCCTGCACGCGTTGACCGGCTTTGCCTTCATGGCCTTGGTCGCGGCGCACGCAGCCAACAACATCCGCCCGCTCAAGGGCCACCTGCGGTTGAAGCTCGCGTGGGCCTGCCTCGGGCTGGTCACGATTACCAGCGTGGTCATCTGGCTGCAGCCGCGGCCGGTCAAGTCCTTGCTACGGCTAAGCGCCAATACGGGGCCCGCACTCGACCGCTTCGAGGTCAAGGACGACGGTATCGTCTACCATTACAGTCCGGCCCCGAACTACCGCATGATCCTGACCATCCGCGCCGGTGCCAACTACGTCCCAGAAAACCCGCCGCATCTGGCGATCTGGCTGGAGAACCAGGGTGCGTACCACATCAAAACCTTGCATGCCCCGGCTCCGGAGCATGCAGACCGCCTCCCGTTCTGGCGCTTCAAACGCGAGGGCTGGGAAGAGGCCAAGGCTGAGGCCGCAGCCGCCAAACCAGCAGACGAAGTCGATGCAATTTCCGGTGCCACCCCCAATGGTTCCTTCGACCCTGCCGACTACATCCTCCCCGCGGACCCGGACAATCCCATGCCCTACAGACTGCTGATCGAGATCGATCAACCGGGCGACGCCAACGCCTTCTTTGGCGATCAGCCCTCCTTGGTCTACACCGTCGAGATCGACAACGTTGTGCCCACCACCTTCCAAGTCCTCGAGATCAGCGGGTATCCCAAACGGGACGAGCAGCCCGGCAAGGAAGCCTGGGAGCTGTACTACGTCGACGATCAGTTCACCACTGCCTGGGAGCTGATCGACAGCGCCCTGTTGACGATCGATCGTCGTGCCCCATAGCGACCGCAGAGCCGGCCGCATTCGTAGTGATGAAAACGGCTTCTGGTGCCCCCCCGGATGAATTGTCCCGACCAGTACGCCCTGGCGGGGGCCAAAGGGGGGGCGCCATCAGCCCGTGGATAAACTCTGAATTTGCTGCGAGCCGCTCTTTTGCCCGCGCGTGTTGAGCTCTTAGCTGCCAAAATGAGGACTCTGTTATTCCCTGCACAAGCGGTTGCTGAGCCATGGGGTTGTGATATGCTCTGCTTCGTCTGAAGGCATTCATTGGGCAACAAATTCTTCGTCTGCAGAGTGCAGACGCACGCAGTGCTCGGGCCTGTTTACATTCCTAATTCGCATCTACCCACAGCCAAAATAAAGGCGGAACTTATGGCTCTTAGTGTCAACGGCACAACGATTTCCGACGAAAGTATTGAAGCAATGTTTAAGCAACTGGCGCAGCAGCGCGGCGCACAGGGAGCGGCCGCGGCGCCCGAACGACAGCTGCGTGACTGGGCCCGTAACTCGATGATTGACCAGACACTTCTGCAGCAGGAGGCCGCGCTCGACCTGGAGCCTGTCACGACGGACGAGATCCACGAGTTCTACCGCCATTCAGAGGACAACCTGCGCGCTCTGCCATTGACGGACGCCAAGAAGGAGATCGCCTCGCGCATTCGGGCAAAACGCATCATCGACAAGGCGACCGAGAGCATTGGCGAGGTGACCGCCTCGGAAACGCGTGGGTTCTTCGATGCCAATCCAGGCCACTTCGAGATGCCGGAACGCATCCACGCCGCGCATATCGTGAAGCATGCAAAGACACCTGAAGAGCAGACCGTAGCACGTGACGCGATCGAGGCGCTCGCTGCCGAAATCGAGGCTGGGGCACCCTTCGAGGATGTCGCGGGAAAGCAGTCGGACTGCAGCGACAAGCAGGGAGATCTGGGGACCTTTCCGCGAGGTCAAATGGTCGAGGAGTTCGAGGAAGTGGCCTTCGCGCTTGAACCCGGCGGGATTAGCGGCCCCGTGGAGACGCCGTTCGGATGTCACCTCATCAAGGTGTACGAGAGATTCGAGGCCAGCTCCGAGCCATTCGCGAAAGTGGCCGAATCGATCCGCGCGTATCTCGGCCAGCAGCGCCGCCAAACGGCGATCACCGATCGAATCAAAGCGCTACGCGATGCTGCCACAATTATTGAGAGGTAGGGTGGTTGAGTCCGGGCCGTTTGACTTTGGTCAGCTGTCACTCACTGGATCGCGGCAGCCTGGGGCGCTGCCGAGGCGGTCACGAGGGGTTATTCGCCAGCATCCCACATAGTGTCGTTGAAATCCGGTCCAACCCAGTAGAAGGTGCCATCGGGCTTGGTAGCAGTCGCCTCAAAGTCGAGCGCTTCGCCATGTCCGTCGGCAAAGGTAAAGTTGGCTCGGCGGCCTCGGTAGTGGGGTGCATTGCGGGTTTCCTGCCCGCCGATCGTGAAGCGGTTTCTGAAGGCTGGAGGATAGTCCAATGCCGGAGTCCAGCGTCCGAGCATGTTTCCTTGGTTTTGCTCCGTCATCGCAATCGCCCGGCTGGGGTTGCGTGATTGGCCAGCGGGACGGGACTCGTCTCGGCCAGAGATGCCCAGCGCCTGGTTACGAGGCCCAAAGGTGGTGCTGTAGAAGGAAAGGCTGTATGCCCGCTGTATAGCCTTGATGCTTCCGTAGCTCAGCGCTTCGGAGTTTTCGTACGACGCGCATTGGTACACAGAATGCGGGCCGTGGATATCGTAGTTCAAGGCCGCCGCCTTCATGTCATTATCGGAGGAAGCATTGTCGCGATCCAGGGATGGGCGACCGTCGTAGCCACTAAGCAGGTCGTCCCATGAAATCCCACCATAGGGGGCTGACCAGTTGTTGGTGCCGTTGATTGGGTAGTAGTCATCGCTGTCGCCGGTGTACATGAAGATGGCGTAGGTCAGCTGTTTCTGGTTGTTCATGCAGTCGAGCGCTGTGCCGCTGTCTCGCGCCCGGCTTAACGCTGGCAGCAACAGCGATGCGAGGATCGCGATGATGGCAATGACTACCAGCAATTCGATCAGGGTAAAAGGCCGCACGAGCCGTGGTGCCTGCATCTGCCCATGCAGGGAAGTTGCAGGCAGGAGAAGTGGCTGCCCGGAACGGGTTCCGGGGATGTCCCAACGGCGGGGCGCATTCCCGCGCAAAAACTGGCGACTTCTGATCATCGATGACTCTTTGATAACGCGGCTTGTCGAGGCCTCAGAGGGATAACTTGGCTGAGCTTCAATGGATTGCAAGATGCAAACCTCGGACATGTGCTCTGTATGCCCCCGGGGAATACCCCAAAACTCCCAGAACACGAGAGGCAGCGCAGGCGGTCAGCCCGGCTAATCTTCAGGGCGGCTCGCCGTCAAATGACGCCGGCTGGGATCGCCTTTGTCCGTGACCTTGTAGTCCCACAGACCATTCAGGTGGATGCTGGCCATTCTGCCAGCATGCCGGAGGCGCCCACCTTTTCTTCGACACTCTCGCACTGCTAGGGGGAGCAAACCTCGGGCTCGATTCCAACGACTGATCGGCGCGGCTTGACCGGAGATAACTGGGGTAGGATCCGCGCTCATGGACGGCCTGTCTCTCCGGCGCTCACGGTTCCCGACGCAGATCGCACGCCAGCGGCGGTTCATCAGGACTTGCTCACGCAACTCCTCGCTAAAGGTCTCGGGCACTTCTGATTGCGGCCAAAAAGGTTCCGCAGCCTCGGCTTTGATGCAGCGCTTTGGCGAGTTCGCGGTTCCCGCGCTGAGGGCCCAGAATAAGCAGGAAGTCCACTCAAAGCGGCACTGAGGGGGGGAGCCTAGCCACCTGGGATCGTTCGAGCCGCTCAACAGCTCTACGGTAAACAATCTGAACTCTTCCTCGCGCCACTCTCCGGGAGCTGGGGCCTTGAGCTCGGCGGGCAACTTTGTGAACGACGCTGATTTTGTCGCATCAGCACGGGAGTACGATCGCCTGGTCAGCCACGTGTCGAGAATGACTACCGTTTCCTCAGACTCCTCAATCGATTAGCCACTTGCTAAGTGGCCCCCTGTGTGACTACTTTAGTAGCCGAAATTGTAGCCCCCAGGCTTTACCGGCTACATCAGGTACTTCAGCGAGATCAAATACTGACAGCGCGTTCTCAGCCTGTCGCTACTTCTTGCTGCGACATCCGGCGACGACGAACAGCAAAGGCAGTGCAAAGACAACCACCCGACACCCGCAATGAGGAATAAATCTAGCCAACGAAAACCTCCGTCACAGAATCGGTACCGCTGATTGGAAGCCCGCCCTCTCTTCTGATCCGCGCGATGGCGGGATCATCCAGCAGGCCAATGCGCCCGGCATCAATCCGTTCGATTCCCAGGCGCAACTGCGGAGCTCGATCATCCCAGCTGAAATCCAAACGCTTGATATCGCGAAAACATGGATCGGCAATCACCGCGTTTTCATCGCTGTTCTGCGCCCGGCGCTCAGCTAGAAAGGTGCCCAATCCCACGGGGTCGGCGCTGAAATATAGGTTGCCGTCTACTGCGCCCGGCGCGAAGCCGCTGCTGTCCAAAAGAAGAGGCCCTGCAATCGCCGTCGTCCAATACACGATGTTGCCGCGGATCGAGTTGATCCCTTCGCTAGGGCCGTGCACGCCAGTATAGACACCAAGAACACAGTTCACCAGCAAATTGTTGTCGAAGGCATTTCGCCCCTTGTGGGTGAACCCGCGCGGATTATCGGCGCTGCCGATGAGAATGTTCTTCTCCCAGAGCGAATCAAACTGATCATCGTCTGTCCGCATTAGGAAATTCTTGCTGTGGCTGTAGGCCAGGTTCGCCCGAATTATGTTACCGGGGCCGGTGGCGGACAGGTAGATGGTGTTGCCATCACTCAGCCGTTTCATGCAGTCATGGATTTCGTTGTACTCGACCACGTTATTGCGACAGTGCATGTAGGGCTCGTAGTCATCCCAGGCGCCCTGCCCTCCTTCCAAATGGGCAGTGGCATCGTAGTCGATCAGGCCGTGATACTCGCGGATATCCCGCGGCCGCATTTCCGGATCCCAAAAGCGGCGCCGCACCCCGGATAGGACGATTCCCATGTAGCCCAGCTCGTAGATGTGATTATGGGCAATCTGGTTGTCCCCGCTCTGCCAGAGATAGATCCCCATCGAGTGATCGTAGAAGACCCCAGTGTCGAAAATCGTATTGCTGATGACTCGGTTGCCTTTGTGAACGTCTTTATGGCCGGGGCCATATCCGGCCATGACCACGCCCATGCCGCCGACGTGCGCGATCGTGTTCCCTTTAATTTCAATATCCTGGCAGTAAAGATCAAGCCGCACGCCGTGCCCAGCGCTGTGGTCTAGGCGGCAATTTGAGAGCGAGCAATGACGCGCACCGCGGAACCGCACCAGCCCGCCTTCCTTATCCCACATTGCCCAGTCATGCTGCAGGCCTTTGTCCTCGGGAGTAAGCAGCTCGCGATCACAATGCGAAAAGCGCAGGCCACGAATGTGCACATTCTCCACCGGCTCATCCGCACTGCCACCCAGATCATTCCAGCCCTCCACGCGAATGATCTCATGAAGAGTCGGTGCCACGATTTCCGAGCTTGGCTCAGTCCCTTCTGGACGATAATAAAGGGTCCCGGTCGCACTCTCAAGCGCCCACTCCCCCGGTTCAGTCAAGAAGTCCAGATGATTTTCAAGCACGAAACGCCCGCGCAGTTCGTAGGTCCCCTGCGCCTTCACGGTCGCGATACGGTTGTCAAAATCGATCTGATCCACGGCCAGGTAGTTGACCAGCCACGGGCGCTGCGGGGCCATGTAAATTTCCAGGTCCGCAAGATTGTCCCAGGCTCTGAAACTCCCCTCTGGAAAATGCAGCTGCGTCCGCGCCGCGTAGGTCGTGCAAAAATCGGTGGGAAATTTCCCTTGCGGCTCGGAGGTCGTCTGGTAGCCAGCGGCCAGCTCCTGGTGTGAGCGCGCCCGCGGGAGCAGGCGCTCTCCTGCATAGAGCGCCCGAAACGCACTGTCTCCCTGTGCCCAAGGCAGCACGGCCTTCCAGATTGCTCCGTCCGCCAGCTCAGTTTGCTCCCAGCCTTCGATCCGCCGGCCAGCGCTCAGCAGTACGTCTTCCTCTTGCCAGGCCGTAATCGTGAGCCGCATCGCCGGATCGGGCTTGGCTTCGTGGTCAATCACGACCGTCTTGTCAAAGCTGTAGCTGCCCGCTCGAAAGCAGATCGTCGCATCGCCCCCGCTCGCACGGGCTTGCACCAGCGCCTGCTCTAGGCTTGCCAGCGGCGCTTCCAGCGTGCCCGGTGCGTCATCGCTGCCATTGGGGGCGACTATGAATGTCGTGAAATTTGGGTTCATGGCAGGTCTTTCCCGGGACTCAAGCGTTGGTTTGAAGCAGGATATCAATAGGGCCCGATTCTGGAACCGCCACACCGGCCACTGGGAGCGCCGGATAAATCCGACGCTACAAGTCGCGGTTCCGCTATTCCTTGTGGCCCAGATCCGAGTAAAACCACCAAGCGGTGACTTGTTCAATGTGGGTCATGATGTCATTGGCCAGCAATAGCTCGAAGTCGCCGGGATGGATCGAGATCCGTAGCGGTGCCGTGGCGGTCACGGCCCGGACGTTCCGGCCATTCCAAATACGAACGGCGACTTTGCGGTGAAAAGCGTCCGCTTCATAGCCGACTATCGGTGTCCGGTGGCGGACGCCGGTCTCGGAATCATAGACCTCGCGAAGGGTCTCGTAATAGCGAAACGGCAGGTCCGCCAGCTGTCGCGTAGAGATGCGCCCCATGGCCCAGGCCGGTGGCACGTAGAGCTGCGGCGCTGGGAAAAAGTGGCCCTCGAACCAATCGAAGTTGCGCTGAATGAAGGCCGGTATGTCACCGCGGGCCAGGGCTAGGTGTTCGGCGACTTTGCGGGAGAACAGCAGGCTGTGCAGCCGGTGCTTCAGCCCGCGAATCCGCGTACATTCGTGAACCCAGCCATGGCCTGCGAGCTGAATGTCCGCGCCTTCGTTCACGGTATGCAGTCGCGCGAGTTGCGCGGCAGACCATTTACGCCCAGGCACGACCAGCAGGGTGATGGCAGTGACCTC